>DASQQM010000146.1:0-11520 GCA_035643475.1 Anaerolineae bacterium
AAACAAAGTTAAAGTTTATTCGTGATTATCAGTTGCAAGGGCATTTGGTTGCCATGACGGGTGATGGTACCAACGACGCACCCGCTTTAGCACAAGCCGATGTTGGCGTTGCCATGCATAGCGGCACGCAAGCTGCTAAAGAGGCTGGCAATATGGTTGATCTTGAAAGCAATCCAACGAAGCTACTTGAAGTGGTAGAAATCGGTAAGCAGCTCTTGATGACGCGCGGGGCGCTTACAACCTTCAGCGTAGCGAACGATGTAGCAAAGTATTTTGCCATTATACCCGCGCTATTTGTCGCGACCTACCCGCAGCTACAGGTTTTAAATGTGATGAGACTTGCAACACCGCAGAGCGCAATACTCTCAGCAGTGATCTTTAACGCGCTGATTATCGTTGCACTGGTGCCGCTCGCCCTACGCGGTATAAAATACCTTCCCCTTGGAGCGAATGCTATTTTGCGGCGAAACATCCTCATTTACGGTTTGGGCGGCTTGATTGTCCCGTTTATCGGCATAAAGCTGATCGACATTATTCTGGTCGCGCTGAGAGTCGTATAGTCCATGATGGGAAAGGAAGCTGAATCGAATTGATAAGGAAGATATTTACAGCCTCCATATTACTGATTATAATGACAATCTTGACCGGCGTGGCATACCCACTCGTGGTTACCGGGATAGCCCAGATTGCGTTCCCAAAACAGGCAAATGGGTCGCTGATCCACCAGCAAGGCAAGCTGGTTGGATCGGAGCTGATCGGGCAGAAATTTACAAGCCCTGCATACTTTCATGGTAGGCCATCTGCTGCTGGCAGGGATGGTTATGATGCTGCGGCTTCCTCTGGATCAAATCTCGGCCCGACCAACAAGGTGCTATTGGACGAAGTCGCACGCCGCGCTGATATGATACGGTCTGAAAACGGGTTGCCAAAGAGCAGCAAGGTGCCGTCTGATCTGGTTACCGCATCGGGGAGCGGTCTTGATCCGCACATACGGCCTGAGTCAGCGTATTTGCAGGTACCTCGCATTGCAAAAGCCAGGAGTCTCCCCGAATCGAAGATCCGGCAGCTTGTCGATTCGAACATCGAGGGACGCGAGTTCGGTTTCTTGGGGGAACCGCGAGTCAACGTGCTAAGATTAAATCGAGAGTTGGATCAGCTATCCCGTTAGATAACGTCCTGGAAAGGATTGAGTATTGATGGAGGCCGATAAGAGGCCGAGCCCCGAAGAACTGCTGGCAAGAATTAAGCGAGAAGCCCGGGGCAAACTTACGATATTTTTAGGACCTGCTGCGGGTGTTGGTAAAACATATGCGATGCTAGAGGCGGCCCAAGAGCGCTTGACTGAGGGAGTTGACGTTGTTGTTGGCTGGGTGGAAACCCATGGTCGTCGTGAAACAGAAGCCCTTCTAAAGGGTCTGACTACTATACCGCCGTGTGAACTTGAATATCGAGGGAAAATCTTCAAGGAGATGGATCTTGATGCTATCCTTAAGCGCCACCCATACATTGCGCTCGTTGATGAGCTTGCCCATACCAACATACCAGGTTCGCGCCATGCCAGGCGGTTTCAAGATGTTGAAGAGTTATTGGCAGCTGGCATAAATGTCTATACAACATTAAATATCCAGCACGTTGAAAGTCTCAACGATATAGTATCCCAGATTTCTGGGATACCAGTTCGTGAGACCGTACCGGACCGACTTCTTGACGATGCCGATGAGATACGGCTTATCGATATCTCTGCAGATGAGTTAATCAAGAGGCTGCATGAAGGCAAAGTATATATACCCGAGCAGGCCAAGCAGGCTATAGAGAGATTCTTCCGTCCCGCAAACATCAACGCTCTTAGAGAGCTTACCCTGCGTTATACAGCGCAAGAGGTAGACAGACGACTAGAACGCTATCGTGAAGAGCAGGCTATTGTGGGTCCCTGGCCCGTAAGAGAGCTGGTTTTAGCGGCTCTTAGCCCGAGTCCTTTTTCGGCTCAGGTTGCCAGAACGGCAGCGCGATTAGCGACGGGGTTGCGGGCTCAATGGATCGCCACCTATGTCGAAATACCTGGGCAACGCATGAGTCAGGCCGATAGCGACCAATTATCGCGCAACTTGAGGCTCGCCGAAGAGCTTGGCGCACAAGTAGTTGCCCTTAGCGGGAATGATGTCGCCGAAGAGATTCTTGCGCTCGCCAGGCGCAGAAATGTAACGCAGATTGTCATAGGGCAACCTTTACATAAACCGATAAGTGCCCTGTGGCATATCTCTGTGGTCGATAGGGTCATCAAAGGCAGCCAGGGGATGAGCGTTTATGTGATACCAGGCGCCACCAGACCCAAGGAATTGCTGCCGCTTCCTGCTGCGGTAGAACGCAAAATTGATGTACGGCCGTACATCGAGGCTTTTCTAATAATTGCATTACTTACCACCATTAGCAGAGTGGCACAGCCGTATGTGCAGCCAGTACTTGATCTTACTAATATGGCGATTCTTTATCTGCTGCCGGTTTTGTACATTGCAGTCAAGTACGGGCGGGGGCCTTCGGTGTTTGCAGCACTAGTGGCTGTTTTGGCATTTAATTTTGCCTTTGTGCCGCCAAATTTCACGTTTGCCGTTGCCGACTTGCGATACCTGTTCGTCTTTGGGGTGTTCCTCATCGTGGCGCTTATTACTGGAAATCTTGCCAGCAGACTTCGCATGCAGGCCGAACGTGCGCGCAAGCGTGAAGAAAGGACAGCAATTCTCTATGCATTAAGCCGCCAAATGGCTGCCGAGACGGATATGCAGAAATTGCTAGATACGGTCGTTAAGGCGGTCTACGATGCCATTGGCGCCAGCGCAATTATCTATATGCCTGATAGCGCCGGCAACTTTAAGATTCAGGCTGCAACGGCAGGGTCCGAAAAGTCGGCCACTGAACGAGAGCGAGCAGTTGCATACTGGGTGTTTGAAAATGGCCAGTTTGCAGGCAAAGGCACGGAGACATTGTCGGGCTCCGAGGGTTTGTATGTACCGCTTAAAAGCGAGGAAACCAAGCTCGGGGCGCTGGGAATTCTGCCGGTCGACCCAGAGCGCATGCCGCTCCCGGCACAGCGCAGGCTTCTTGAGGGATTTGCAGGTTTGGCATCATTGGCTATAATGCGCCTTCAGCTAGCAGCAGAGGCTCAGCAGGCAAAGTATGTAGCAGAATCCGAGAAGCTGCGGACCGCGTTGTTTAACTCCGTCTCCCATGATTTGCGCACACCTCTGGCTTCCATTACGGGAGCGGTGACAAGCCTTCAAGAGGAGGGCGTGTATGACTTAGAAGCCAGAAAAGCCCTGATTGAAGCCATTAAAGAGGGTGCACAGAGAATGAACCATATGGTTGGGAATTTACTTGATACTGCGCGCCTTGAGAGCGGCATGCTTAAATTAAATAAAGATTGGTGTGATATTCAAGATATTGTTGGCGTCGCGCTGAAGCGGTGCAACGATGTTTTAAAGGATCGCCCTCTACGCATCGATATATCATCAGAGCTTCCATTGGTGCAAGCTGACTTTACACTAATTGAGCAAGTTATCATTAATCTCTTGTATAATGCAGCCAAATACGCGCCGCCAGGCAGCGAGATCTCAATTGCTGTTCGTAAGGAAGATGAAGCGATTCAAGTGTCGATCGGGGATAGAGGTCCTGGTATATCCGAGGGGGATAGAGATAGAGTATTTGATAAATTCTATCGCCTGTACTCGCCCGAGCATGTAAGTGGCACTGGCCTTGGCCTCTCAATATGCAAAGGGTTTATCGAAGTCCATGGCGGCCATATCTGGGTTGATCCCGCACCTGAAGGTGGCAGCGTGTTCACATTTACGTTACCGATTGATAAGCAGCCAACAGTGCAAGAGCCCACCGGTAAAGAAGGTGCTGGCGATGCCTGCTAACGGTGCCCGGATTCTAGTTATAGACGATGAGGAGCAGATCAGGCGTCTATTGCGAGTTGCATTAGAAGGGCATGATTACCAAATTGATGAGGCGCCTTCGGGTCACGATGGCCTCAGGCAGGCAGCTACATTCCACCCTGATTTAATCATTCTTGACCTTGGCTTGCCCGATTTAGATGGATTAACTGTCCTTGAGCGCATTAGAGAGTGGTCTCAGGTGCCAATAATTATCTTAACTGTTCAAGAGGATGAGAGCGAGAAAATTAAAGCCTTGGATTCTGGTGCTGATGATTACGTTACGAAGCCTTTTAGCATGGGAGAATTGTTAGCCCGCATTCGCGTCGCATTGCGCCACGTAGCTAAAACCGAGGATGAGCCAGTGATCGTAATGGGCGATCTTTCCATCGATCTTGCACATCGTCGCGTCACCATACAAGGCAAAGAGGTTAAATTAACTCCTACCGAATACGATATCCTAAAGAATCTGGCCGTTCATGCTGGCCGGGTGTTAACGCATAAGCAGCTTCTCTGCAGCATTTGGGGGAAAGAATATCAAAATGAGACCCACTATTTACGCGTCTACGTTGGTCAGCTAAGAAGAAAAATTGAGAAAGACGCCACTCAGCCTCGATATATTGTAACTGAGCCTGGCGTTGGCTATCGGTTTGTTGGGAGAGACAGTTGAGCTAGTCGTTTAAATATCTAAATCTGTCTACACCTGGAGCAATTACGTGCTTCAGGAAACCAATAAACTCTCGTGCTGCCGGCATTAGTTTTTTACCTTTGTGGTAGGTTAGGTTGATGTGGCGTAACAATCGTTGATCTCTGAAGCTTAGGGCCTTTAAGATTCCCGCGCTTAGCTCTAACTCTAGTGCAAGCTTAGATACTACCGATACACCGAGATTTGCTGCAACGGCTTTTTTAATCGCTTCAACACTGCTTAACTGCATCGAAGCTTTAAGGCTAATACCTGATAAACGTGCTTTTTCCTCCACGACCTCTCTTGTATTTGATCCTGGTTCCCTTAAGATGAGGCGTTGGTTTGCTAACTCACCAGTAGAAATAGATGACTGCTGTGCCAACTGGTGATTTGAGGATGCGATAACGACGAGCTCGTCATGGAGTAGTAGTTCAGTGTGTAGCTGATTATTTACTAATTCCTGACCAACTATCCCTAAATCAAGCTCGTTGGCTAAAAGTCGCTCCAGCACTTTGTGGGTATTAGAAATCTCCAGCGAGATATTGACGTTCGGGTACTTCTGCTGAAACGAGCTAATTATTGGTGGCAGGAGATATATGCCTGGTGTTGTACTCGCCCCGATAATTAAACGCCCTGCACAAAGGCCCCTTATCTCTTGAATAGCTCGTTTAGACTCATCTGCAAGGGAGAAGATCGTATTCGCGTACCGGTAAAGCTCTTCACCTGCTTTTGTTAGATAAACCTTTTTCCCTAGCTGCTCAAATAACTCGACCCCGAGTTCTTCTTCCAGCTTCTTCACTTGAATTGAGATGGTGGACTGGCTCACATACAACTCGCGAGCAGCTTGCGAGTAACTTACATATTTTGCGACGGCCCAGAAAGCCTTCAGGTGGTTAAAATTCAACGTTACCCTCCGCCTTAGTCATAAAAGGATGGCACTACCTAAAGGATAACCATTGACTAAATCTATCACAAGCATAGAAACAATATATTTTACCAAACGGTTAGACCAGGAATATCTTTATGCTAACAACTTCAACAGAAGCTTGTTGCATGCGCCGCTTGAAGATGGTAGGTGAGCGCCCTGAGTAGATAAGGGGAATGAAACCCATGGTTTCTTTATTGTTGCTGACACTATTTATATTAGGAATAACCGGAGGATTTTTCTCTGGCCTACTCGGGATTGGCGGCGGCATCATAATGGTGCCTCTGCTTCTCTACATACCCTCTCTTTTAGGGCTTGGCATACTGGATATGAAAATTGTTGCCGGTATGACAATGGTGCAAAGTTTGGGTGGCTCCCTTTCCGCATTATTAGTTCATCGCAGAAATCGCTTTGTTCATGGACATCTTGTGTTTTTAATGGGTGGCTCAAGCATTGTTGGTGCACTTGTAGGCTCGATTTGGTCTAAGTATTTGTCGCCTGACACAATGCTTGCTCTATTTGCTGGGCTGGCATTACTTGCTAGTGGACTACTATTTTTGCCTGTTTCAAAGGATACCGACACAACAGAGCTCTTAGAAATTCGTTTTAGTAAAGTTACCGCGGTGTTACTGGGCGCTATTGTTGGGACAGTTGGAGGCATTATCGGTCAAGGTGGCGCATTTCTTATCATCCCGCTGATGCTTTACGTCCTTCGCATCCCTACCCGCATCACGTTAGGCAGCTCCGTTGCTATATCGTTTCTCTCGGCATTAGCCGGATTTTTAGGGAAGTGGGGTACTGAGCAGATACCGTTCCTGTTGGCTTTGGTTCTTACCGCAGGGGCCATTCTGGGTGCACAACTAGGTGGTCGCATTAGTAAAAGATTGCAGACCACTACGTTACGGTCAGTGCTTGCAGTACTTATTACCGGCACTGCTTTACGCATCAGTTTTTCTTTGCTCTCAAATCTAGGGGTAAATACCACCGTTTTAGGTGCTGGAGGCATTCTCATAGTTATGCCTATGGGTTATTTGATTTGGCAGAATGCGCGATCAACGCGCTACACTTAGGCCACAGCGCAAAGGTACTTAGATTCAGTAAGGCTTGCTAAAACCATTGAGTTACGTAAGCAGCACTGGAAGGTCATATGCAAATTTGAACAATCACTCGTTTGACAAATATATAAAAGCATAATAATATATGCATATTATTATGTATTAAATGTTCCCTAAGATAGGAGACGGACCGTATGAAATCCTCAAGAAAAAGTATTGAGCTCCTGAAGGTTATAGCAAACCCTCTAAGAATCGAGATACTGGAGCAGCTCGAAGAGGGCGTAAAGTGTGTAAGTGATTTTGAGGAGTCTATCGAAGCAAGTCAGCCTAATATCTCGCAACACCTCGCAATTTTAAGAAGGCATTGCCTTATTGACTATTATGTCGATGGGCGCCTGCGCTGTTACTTCCTCGTAGATCCGATAGTGCCAGACCTTCTAAAGATCTTAAGAAAGCAATATAAGGGCAGCTTACCAGCACCAGCATGCTGCCCAGTTACAAAAAAAGGAACATATCCAGGAGCAAGGAGGCGCTAATGAAGATTGGAATTATTATCAGCTCAAATGACCCCGAGACGGTCTGGAATGCGTTTAGGTATGGCGAGCATGTTGTTAGGGCAGGGATAGCGTAAAAGTATTTTTAACCGGGCCAGGAGTTGAGGCGGAGAACTTAAGCACCGAACAGTTCCCGGTCACGGAGATGAAAAATTTAAAAACTTTAGGTGGCGAAATTCTCTGCTGTGGTACTTGCGCAAAGAAGATAAGGGGTCTTGAGCCACAAGCGTGCCCTATAGGTGGGCTAAAAGATATGCATGAGATCATTAAAGAAAGCGATAGGGTCATTACTTTCTAGTGATGCAACCCGCCGTGATTTAAGGCTCGCTCTCGGATTGGAGGAAAAATGGCTGAGACAGGATTAATTATAACTTTATTCTTAATAGGGCTTATCGGTGCGTTTTTTTCTGGGCTTCTTGGCTTAGGAGGTGCCATTATCCTTGTGCCCCTCCTGCTATACGTTCCAGCTTTAATCGGAGTCGGAGAGCTTCCCATGAAGGAGGTATCCGGCATAACCATCATCGTGGTCTTTGCCTCGGCCCTAACGGGCGTACTTACACATAATAAGAATCGGTTAGTATCAAAAAGCTTAGTTCTTATTATGGGTGTGACAGCTGCTCTCGCCGCACTTTTGGGCTCGGTTTATTCAAAACAAACATCAAATGAGGTTCTTCTGGCCATCTTTGCAGTGATGGCTGCTTTTGCCGCTGTTATTATGTGGTTGCCTAAACAAGAGATAGGTGAAGACGTTCTATCTAAGGATATAACCTATAACAAGATCGGGGCGTTTGCTATCTCTCTAGTCATAGGGTTTATCGGTGGCATGGTCGGAGCACCGGGAGCCTACATCTTTATACCGCTTATAATCTACTTCTTAGGTATCCCGACTAAGATTGCCATCGGAAGCACTATGGGAATTGTTTTTGCTGCATCGATTTTTGGAGCAATAGGCAAGCTTACAACAGGGCAAGTCCCGTATCTTCTCACACTCGCTGTTTTAGTGGGTGCAGTGCCGGGCGCCAGGATAGGTGCAAAGTATACCAAAAAGGTCCAGGCTGCCTCGCTTAAGAAGGGTTTGGGTGTGGTTATCGGCTTTGCAGCAATTCGCATGTGTATAGACGTAGCGCAAAAGCTTAAGTTATTTTGAGCAAGTCAAAATCCTTTAATTCTTTCAACTAAGTTCTTAATCATTGAGGAGGCATTAATGAAGTTTGGAATTATTATTAACTCGGATGATCCAGAGACCGTCTGGAATGCGTTTAGGTTCGGCCTAAAGCCTCTTACCAAGGGCGATGAGGTAAGGGTTTTCTTAACCGGAAGAGGTGTTGTAGCCGAGAGTTTAGATACTGAGCAGTTCCCAGTAACTCAGATGATGAAAGATTTTCAAGATATGGGTGGCGAGGTTCTTTGTTGCGGTAGCTGTGCGGAAAAGGTAAGGGGCATAACACCGCAGCATTGCCCAATAGGCGGAATGAACGAAATGTATGAGATCGTGGCAGAGAGTGACAAGGTTCTTACATTCTAGCTTTAGTTAAAGGATTGTATTAAAAAGGAGGCATTTAAAATGAGTTCTCAACCAAAGGTGCTCAAGAACGTCTCAATAATGTGCTTTCATGATGAGCTATGCCAAGTTTTCAATGCGATGATGACCGCTTTAAGCCTCTTAAGGTCGGGATCAAAAGTTACCATTTTCTTTGGCTCACGCGGAATAAATGCGGTTCATAAAGCTAAAATAGATAAGCTCACTTGTCTCCCGGACCAACCCAAAGAGGAAAGCGAAGCTGTCATGAAGAGAATGGAGGCGATGGATCTACCCGACGCAAGCCTACTTCTTGAGACACTTTATTTTGAAGGGGCGACCATTCTTGCCTGTCCGCTTAACCTCTCCGTATTTGGCATGAGTGAGGCCGACCTGGTGTATGGGGTGAAAGTTGCAGACCCCTCCACCTATTACAAAGAAGTTGTGATGCAAGCGGATATGAACCTCACTTTTTAATAGGGCTTCTCATTGGTAGTGCCGAAGTTTAAATATGAGGTTATGGCAGAGAGCTATAAGTTGACTCTCTAAATATAGATTGCATATCGCTAGCTAGAGATAGTATTAACCCTCGCTATGAGCAAAGATAGTCTTTAAGATTATTATTCCTGACAGGCATAGCGAGGGTTAATATTTTGAGTATGTCGGTTAACCAGCTGACATCAAACGCCGTATTTTTACCAATAAGAACGATGTAGAAGTTTAGATAGTACACAATTCATGAAGTCGAATCGGACGGGGTAATTGGTGACCTTGACGGGACAAGCCATCTGGTTTATTCTATCGTTATATTCTAATATAACGATAAGGTATTGTGATCGATATGGTAAGCATAGAGCGTTTAGTAGAGGTCTTTAAGGTCCTCGGAGATACAACAAGATTGAAGATAGTAAAGCTCCTTAGCGAGCGTGAGTTGCGCGTCGGCGAGATTGTAGAAATATTGGGTCTCGCCCAGTCCTCAGTGTCTCAGCATTTAGCAAGGTTAAGAAGTGCAAAACTGGTTAATGAAAGACGAGAAGGCCAGGTAGTTTATTATGCGCTGAATCGGGAAAATTTCTGGGCTTTCGAGAAATCATGTAAGTTATTCATGGAAAGCGAGTTGGCCTCTATCAAAGCGATGGAGCACGAGTACCAGCTATTGCAAACTATTGTAGGTGATAGAAAAGGCGACGAAAGAAAGTTATGTAGTAACGTGTAGATTTTTTTTTGTCGCGTATATCGTCGTATTATAATACGACGATATACGCTTGATGGGAAGTTTAGCTTTAAGGAGGCCACGTGGCAAAACACAAGCAACTGCAAAAGAATTCAACAATAAAGGGGAGGCAATTATGGCGCGGATAAACAACGTTGACATCGATAAGGTTAAGGAATTTGGTGAGCAAATTCAGGGCGATCCCTCTAAAGCCAGAAGAACGCAGGTAATTGAAGGGGAATGGCTTATAAAAGAAGGTGGGGCACAGTTTCAATCAACCGTTAATTTTGAAGGAGGGCAAGCCACGTTTGAAGTGGATAACCCCACGTTTATGGGTGGCGGCGGTAGTCTACCCGGCCCCATGCACTACTGCTTCTCAGGCCTTGCCTCTTGCTATGTCGGCACATTTGCAACGATGGCCTCAATGCTTGGCATCGAGTTAAAAAAGCTTGCGGTTCGAGTAGAAGCAGATATCAATTTCTCCCGCGTCTTTGGTGTTAGCGATCAACCTATTATGGAAGAAGTAAGGGTAATTCTAACCGTGGCCAGCGACGCACCGGAAGAGAAAATCAAGGAAGCAGAAGAGTTAGCCCTTCAAAGGTGTCCTGTGGTCTTCACATTAAGAAATCCGATAAGACTTGTACCAGGCCTGGAGATACACGGGGAATCTTAATCTTCCATAGCATCAATCCCTATTATCTCTAAGCCTAAGTAGATTTTAATATCTGGGGGCGTATTAAATTGACGATTGGAACTAACGGGAAAAGCAAGATGATCGGTCGGTTTACAATAAAAGAGCTTCAGGAGGTACGTGCGGCTGTTTTTGATACGGCTGTCGATATCATATACATCTTTGACATGGACAGCTTGCAGATTCTTGATATGAATCCAAGCGGGTTGAAGGAGCTCGGCTACACAATAAAGGAAGTGCGCAGCAAAGACTTTTATACTCTGCACGCCCCTGAAGAGCGAGAAAGGGTTACTGAGATAATCGAGATCTATAGGAAATACTGGGAGATCTGCAACGTTCGCGATCTCCACCTTCGAAGGAAGAACGGAAGCCTCATCCCCGTCGAAAAGTGCGGCAGAGTAACCGAAGTCAATGGAAAGCTGGTTGCCCACTGAATTTGCCGGGACATAAGCGGGCGGATTAAAGCGGAAGCTGAGATTCGCAAGCGGATAGAGGACCTGGAGGTTCTAAAGGAAGTGGCTCTTGACATATCATCTGGACGGGAAAAGGATAAGCTGTTTTATACGATAGTATCTCACGCGGTAGAACTCCTCGATGCCGATGCAGGGGGCATAGGTTTGCTCAATGAACAAGGACAGCGCATCTTCGTTCCTTTTACCTATAACCTGCCAGATACGCTTAACAACATGAGCTTTAATCTTAATTCAGACTTGTTTGGGCTTGTAATTAACACCGGGAATGCCCAACGCATAAGTGATTATCAGATATTGGCACATCCAATAAAGGAGCTGGCTGATGCCGGACTGTCAGCAGTGGCTGTGGTGCCACTTAGAGTGAGAGGGAAGGTAATAGGCGTTCTCTGGATTTCAATGCTAAGTTCCGGTCGGCCATTCTCTGATTATGATGTGGCGCTTCTTGAATCAATCGGCGGCCAAGCAGCGGTTGCAATAGA
>DASQQM010000147.1:0-5433 GCA_035643475.1 Anaerolineae bacterium
TCTTTTCTTAAGGTAAGCCTCTCCTTAGCTACGGTAAGCTTTGCCTGCATCTGATCCAGACTTTTCTGCGTCTCAATTAGCTTCGCCTCGATCTCCCGTTTTCCGGCAATTATGTGGTTGAGGTCCGTTTGAAGTCTGTTAAGCCTTATTTGTATCTGGATCATTTTCTTGTCGCTTTGCTGGATTTGCAGGCGAATTTTCGCCTGTCGTTTTGTGGCATTATCTTTTTTACTCTCTGTCGCCTTGATTTGGGCATCGATGTTTTCCAGCTCCGCTTGTGTGTCACCTAGCTGAGAAGCGAAGGTGGTAGGAGATAGGGATAGAAGCATTAATACGGTAATTATAACGATTTTTATCCGATAAAATCTGCGAAAAGCTGTCATATAGTCTTTGTTTTACCAGTAATGATGAGATCGGTCAGCCAATGAGGCTGGTGCAAGACAACACTGCAAGGCAGTGACAAGGGTGCATAATAATACCCTATCCTATTATTAACCGATGTTTGGCAAGCGGTTGTCTCTGCGTCGAATATGGGCTGGGGTACAGTCCTTTGCATGAACTTTGAAACTGCTCCACATTCGTATTGAGGATACTTTATCATCTTGATCATCGCTATTATAAGCACAGCGGAAACCCAAGGCAGAAAATTAAGAATGGGGTTAATGCCGGCAGGCACATCCCGGAAAAGCGAATGAATTATATCCACAGCAAGAGCTGCTGACAGCAGGATTGATACATTGCAGGCATCCTTATTAAGCGCCCAAATAGAGAGCACTAACAAATATGCCAAAATGGCTTTTTGGGATTGTCTATTATATAGTTGCCCAAGCCCCGGCGTTAAAAGGGGCAGCGATAAAGCAACAAAGGGAATTCTTCGCCCCACAAATAAACCTCCTCGATCGCAATCTAGTTGGTGAATGCTAGCTCTTTCATGTATTATCGGCGTCAGCTCTTAATACTTTATGCACATATGGTATCAGAGCCGGATCAGAAGGTCGGGGGTTCGAATCCCTCCGGGCACGCAAATAAGCACCAGAGCTGATATTGCTCCGGTGCTTTTTGCTCTCTACTGGGAACCCCCGACCTAGGAGCCTTATTCATGGGAAGCTCCTCCCAATGATCAATATGATCATTTTAAGCATAACGAAGCTAAAAGCTTCACATGGATTCGGGAATAATATAACCGGCATTTTTATTTAGCCCACCTGGTTTGCCATTGCGGTGACCGCTACCGGGAAGACGGGAGAAGGGCCATATCGGAGGGGATGCTTTATGGAAAATAAGAATATGAGCCTATTTACTCTCAGCGCCGGGGCAAGCAGTGTGGAGATGAAAAATCTGGCCAATCTCAACTTCGCCGAGATGGTCATCGAAGGGGGTGCTGCCTCCTACAAGCTTGATTTCGGTGGTTCGCTACAGCGAAACGGATATGCAAGGGTCACGGCTGGTGTGTCTTCGGCGGATATCTATGTCCCTGCTCTTACCGCCGCAAAAATCACCACCGAATCTCCCTTAGGCAGCTTACATGTGGGCGATGGCTTCACCAAGAAAGAGGGCGCGTTCTGGACAAAGGCCGCAGTTGAGGGCAGCACTCCAGTGCTAACCATCTACGCCAGCGTTGCGCTGGGAGCATTAGATATCCGTGTGATATAGCCATACCAGAGCCGGTCTTGCTATGCAGCCCTCTCAGCCTCAGGAGGTGGCGCCGGTCTTTCTCTACGCCATGGCCTGCCAGTGCCAAACTTCGATATCAGGACGGCTCCCAAGCCGATGATAGCGGCCACTAGCACCACGAGCCCACCGAGAATCGGGATAAGGCCGATGATTCCAAAGATTAAAACACCAATTAACACCTGCGCGATTGGAGAATCTTGCACGATTCTTGTTGCCTCGATAACTCTCCTGCCCAGCCACCTGGAAACGCCAACATAACCGTAGAAGTAGATTATAGGTATTGCGAGAGCCACGAACGGTATCAATATCCAGCCGACTATTACCAGCAGTGCCAAGAGCACGAAAACAACAGGAATCAATACCGTAGCTAAAAACCCGTACCCCAGCGATGGGAGTGGCTGCTGCTCAACAGTGTTTGCAAGAATCCTCGTCTGTTCCGGTAGAATAGCCACAACGATTGCCGCAAGAACCAACGAGACGATAAGGCCTAATAACCTAGATAAGAAGTTCGCAAAAGGATTAAAAACACTGGGCCCGGTCGTTTCAGATCCCCTGATCACGGCTCCGGGTGCCCTATTTACGCTGCCGCCGAAGTGCGCGAAGTTACCCTCAATAACTGCTTTCTCACCAAGCGTGGTAGTACCACCAAAATTGGCCGCATTCCCACCAATTCGCCCATTGACCCTGAGGTTGCCGCCAAACACAGTGGCATTTCCCTCAACCACGCCGTTAATAGTCGCGTCGCCACCAAATACGGTGATGTTTCCGGTCACCGTCTCTCCTTCACGCACAGTGACATTTGAGCCCGACCTCGTTATGTCCTGCGCATATGATGGAGCTGTAAATAGTACGAGTGCCATTACGATTATTATCGCCATTACTAGCACGCGTCTCATCATTACCCTCCCCTTTTTAGACTCGACTTTGCTGTTGCTAGTTGCGGTGTATCTCCTTCATCCCAGAGCAATCATCACATACAGACCTTTTACCCACCTGGCCGAGGTCTAGTCCTATGATTGGATTAAAGTTGTTACTTTCCTTACTTATCCGGGCACATTGAGGGCGTTCGGGTACGCCCTCTTCTGCATGATGCCGTTTTTACGTTGGCCCAAGCTTATATAAGGGTACGCTAGTTTATTGGATTGATTTTGCGATGTAAAACCAAGGTGAAAGGAGGAACTCTCATAACAGGTGAAAGATAAGCTACAGCCCTTTACGCCTCTGCCTCAAACTGCCAGCAACCAATTGTTACCTTCATGGTATCACCGAATCTACTAAGAACCAGAGAATATTCATGTGAGACCTCAGATGGTACCATGTAAAGAAGTATTCGGGTAAGCTCTTCCCGCCCTTTTACTCTTACCACCTTTGTCTCGTAGGTAACTTCACAGCCCTTTATCCCAACATCATGGAGGAGCTTTTCTACCTTGAGAAGGCTCCAGCAGTCAGGGTGGCTCTCCTCAGAAGTTTTCACCTTCTCAAGCAGTCCTTTTAGTGTAGCGGCAAATGCCATCTGATCTCACCTCCGTAAGAAAGCAGCTTTCAGGAATTAGTGATGTATTCCCTATTATCGACCCATATATGCTCATCTTTAACAAAAAAATGGCTAACGCGCTTCTATTACGATTTAAAGGCTATTTTAAAGGCATAAGCGGTATTGGTAGGTGATGCAAACGTATACTTGTCACGTAACGAGGATTAGCGATAGGCAATCCACTTAATAGCAGCCCGAGCCAGCATAATTAAGAGGATGTTTGAATACTATTATAATTAGCCCATCCGGAACAGGAGCTTCATGAAGCGTGAGCATCTTTATTGCGACAGGCCACCTTCAAAAGCGGTGGTCTAGCTGGCCAATATGCCCTCTGTATTCGCTGGACAACAGAATAAAATCATATATAATGAAGAACGCCACTGGTTATTCTAGATTTTGTGGCAACGAAACACTCGCATCCTTTGCGTACCCGGGCACTTAGCTCAATTAGGCAGAGCGGCGGACTCTTAATCCGTAGGTTACAGGTTCGATTCCTGTAGTGCCCACAGAAAAACTGCCCGTCAAGGGCAGTTTTTCTAGAGAGTAGAAAGTAGATTAAACTATTGTGGGAAATAAGTGAGAGGTGAGGGTTTAAATTACCTTAAAGCATTTCCTACTCGGTCTAATCTCTACTATCTACTCTCTGTAATCTCCTCCCTTGCGGGGAGGGTAAATACCCATATCCACATGCTGATGGCTGATAGCCAATGGCTGTCTTAGAACCGATTGAAGTATTAAGGACAAGGTTTGAAAGATGAGGGCTGTATTACCTTCAAGGCTTTTTCAATTCGGTCGATTCTCGATTTAATCAAGCAGGGACACAAAGACGATTAGGCCATAGTTCCCCGCGTTATCCAAGATAATTTCAGGAGAGATCACCATGGGCGATGATAAGGACATTAAGTATATGAGGATGGCGATCGAGGAGGCCAAAAAGGCGGCAGGGACTGGTGAAGTGCCGGTCGGTGCTGTAATCGTCTGTGGGGATGAGGTTGTAGCCAGGGCGAGAAACGAGCGTGAGGAGCGGGCAACGGCGATAGCGCACGCCGAGATACTTGCGATCGAGGAGGCCTCTAAGAGGCTTGGGCGCTGGAGGCTTAGCGATTGCACCATCTATGTCACAAAGGAGCCCTGTCCGATGTGCGCTGGCGCGATATTTCAGGCCAGGATGGCACGGTTGGTCTTCGGTCCTTCCGATCAAAAGGGAGGGGCGGCCGGAACGCTCTTTAACATAGTTCAGGATAAGCGACTGAACTGGCAGGTTGAGGTTGAGCGGGGTGTCCTTCAAGAGGAGAATGTGAAGCTGCTGCAGGATTTTTTCCGTACGCGCCGGCAGAAAAGTGGTCAGGAGAAGGATTAAAAGCCCGGTTTAAGCGAATCCGGAAAATTTAGGAGCGGTCTTTGGACCGCTCCATCTCTCTAGATACTACGTTAATAATGTGCTCGAATTACGGAAATTTCACTATCTCCCATGGGAATGGGAACCCTTGTCCAGGAGGGCCAGTGTGGCAGTGGTTCTTATCACCATACCCCCAGCCTGGTCGCTGCGGGCATTTCACATGGGCAAAGGCCATTGCCGGTATACTGAGAAGCAACAGGGAAATTACTATCAATACTAGTATTAACTTCTTTACCAATCCTCTCACCTCCCTTCGCTTTAGCATATCTCCTAAATGGTGCGTACTGAGCGATATGATTACCCACTAGAATGCACCTTAAACAACTCGGTAAATTATTGGGTTGCCGAGTTTCAAGTTCGTAAGCCTACCCTTAGCCAAAATTTGACGCGATGTGCGAGCTACGATGCACACCATATTTTATTTAAACTTGTTACGAGGCAAGTAATTAGCTAAATACGGCATGCTTAAAACTACCCCCCAGCATAGTTAAGACTAGAAGGGATTTTCCTATGACAAGGGTAACCAGACTAGACAAGAAGGTGCCTGCAACTTAGCAAGAAGCATTCAGTTGGTTTGTTGCCTACAAAAACGTCGCTTTGGGCAATGTTGACAGCATACAGGCGGTTCATTTATTTTAATTCGCCGCGGGTTTTGCTATACTTTAAAGGCTAAAATCCGTCGAACCCGAAGACGTAAAAATCGTTAGACTGAGGCAACACAGCAGTATATTGGAGGAGTCGCATAGTCCGGCCGAGTGCGGCGGTCTCGAAAACCGTTAGGCCCTTTCGGGCCTCGAGGGTTCGAATCCCTCCTCCTCCGCAAATA
>DASQQM010000148.1:0-2647 GCA_035643475.1 Anaerolineae bacterium
GAAGTTGTTTGGATAGTCTCCCTGAGTTCATCATCGCTAAGTTCATCGAGTTCCCGTCCGGTCATGGCTGTGCCATCCTGTGCTATCCCCATCATCCTTGCAATAGAAAGTGCGGTGCGCTCGTTGTCGCCGGTTATCATGATGACTCTGATGCCGGATAGCTTTGCACTTGCAACCGCTTCGATGGCTTCAGGTCTTGGCGGATCCATCATTCCCTGGATGCCGACAAAGTTGAGATCGTTTACATCATCATGCGTAATCTCGTCTGTGCCCGTGGGCATCTCTTTGTAGGCCATACCAAGTACTCTCAGGCCTTGGTCGGCGAACTCGTTTTCCTTCTCTATTACGGCTGTTTTATCCATCTCGATGCTCTCTTGTGCGCCGGCAACGCTTTTCGAAAACAAGAGCAATTTCTCCGGGGCTCCTTTAACCAGTAAGTATGCTTTTCCTTTATACTCATTTAAGGTGGCCATGTACTGAAGCTCAGATTCGAAGGGAAGAATATCGAGCTGAGGATACTCGTATTTTTCTTTCTCTTCGTCCATCCCGCCACGGTATGTAGATACAATTAAGGCTACCTCTGTTGGATCACCATGCACCGTCCAGCGATGGTCTTCTTGTACTAGATTGGATTCGTTGGCCAGAAGACCTATTCTAAGAGTCCATTCCAGTAGCACATCGCTTTTTATATCTACCGGGTTAGAATTACTCAGAATATGTCCCATCGGCTCATATCCTAGTCCTTCTACGCGGTAGGTTTTTCCACCGGCCCAGATCCTTTGTACCGTCATCTCATTCCTTGTAAGGGTGCCCGTTTTATCCGACCCAATGGCGGTGCTGCTGCCAAGGGTTTCAATTGCGGGCAGATACCTGATGATCGCATTTCTTTTTGCCATGCGATTTACTGCAACGGCCAGTGCAATTGTTAAGGCGACTGGAAGGCCCTCTGGTATGGCTGACACTGCCATGGCAATTATGGTAAGAAATAGCAAGAGAAGGCTCTCGCCACGAGCTACACCCGCTATGAGTCCGATAAGCCCGAAGATGATAACGGCATAGATTATATATCGAGTGAGCACCTCGACCCTGCCCTGAAGCGGTGTTTTGACTGTTCCAACAGACCGCACTGCTTCTGATATCTGGCCCAGCTGCGTTGCGTTCCCAGTTGCTACTACTATGCCCGTCGCACGGCCCGATGCGACGACTTCCCCCATGAAAACCATATTCTTCTTCTCGAACGGTTGTAGGTTGGGCTCGGGAATTGGCTCAACCATCTTGGAGACCGGAGTAGATTCACCGGTGAAGGCCGATTCGTCGACCTGCAACTCTTTTTCATAAACTAAGCGAAGATCAGCTGGGATTTTCTGACCAGATTGCAAAAGAACGATATCGCCCGGCACTATCATCTCCGCATCGAATTCTCGCTCAAAACCATCTCTTATTACAGTGGTTTTTAACGCGAGCAGTTTTCTTAGCGCTCTTATTGATTCCTCAGCCTTATATTCCTGTATAAAGCCGATTACTGCGTTTAAAACGACGACGGCGAAGATCACTGCTGCATCTATGTAATCCTGCAATAGGATTGTTATAACCCCGGCGATTAGAAGTATATAGATAAGGGGATCTTGGAATTGGTGAAGCACCGTTACAAGTATTGGTGTTTTTTCCTCTTCTGCCAGCTTATTTGGACCGAACTTTTCGAGCCTTACCTCTACCTCGTCTTCTGTTAGGCCATCTACGCTGGTCTTAAGATCTTCAAGTACCTCTTCGGCCGTCCGCATATGCCATTCCAGGTATGCCTCTTCTCGACGCACCTCTTCTTTTCTTACAGCCATCTCATAACTCCGTCTGGTATGACGTTTGTATTATTATATCCGTGTACTCAATTTGTGAACCAGAAATAGATGAGCGCACTAGAGCTTGATAGTAGCACTTACTTGTTTTGATACCCAAACTCCGGCTCATTAAATTTAGGATAAGCTGAGGCCTTTGTAGGTAATTAAGCATGCCTCTTAATACACGCGATAACGATATCATCCGATGGCTGTTCGAGGCCATCAGGGTTAGCCGTGTTATAGATTATCTCCGTCAGAGGATTACGTAAACGGTGTGATCGGTTATCCACATTGTTTAGGTAATCGTGCCTACGGAAAAGAATGTGGCAGCTACAAGCTATCGGGGCTAGGGAGATAGATATGGAACGGATAGCAGTCGTCACCAGCGGGGGCGATGCGCCGGGCATGAATGCTGCCGTACGTGCCGTAACCCGGATTGGCATTGATGCTGGGTTGGAAGTGTTTGGTGTTCGCAGGGGCTATGCGGGCTTGATAGAGGGTGATATGGTGAGCCTTTCGGCCCGTGATGTTGGCGGCATATTGCAGCTTGGTGGTACGGTACTAGGCACCGCCCGGAGCGAAGAGTTTAAGAAGGTTGAGGCGCAGAAAAAAGCTATCGCTCACCTCAACGATCAAGGCATTGAAGGGCTTATAGTAATCGGCGGCGATGGATCCCAGAGGGGTGCACATGCGCTCTGGAGGCTTGGCTTTCCGGTGGTAGGTGTCACATCGACCGTCGATAACGATCTCTACGGCTCGGACATCACCATAGGGGTCGATACCGCACTCAACATAATTATCGAATCGATTGA
>DASQQM010000149.1:0-9704 GCA_035643475.1 Anaerolineae bacterium
ATAGCTTTTGCCCTATTTCTCTTGCGAGTTTAGGGAAGCTAAAACCCCTAGTTTCCATAAGCTCTCTAAGTGCCTCAGGAAAATCCTTATATGTGCGATTGGTAGTCCCACTCCCGTTCATAGAATAATTATAAGCTTGAAGTTGAAACTATTTACAACATAGTTGACAATTGTTAAAAGTTTTTATAACCTTCCAGTAAAAGGTTAATACTGGAGCCATCGTATGTCTTCTTATGCAACCAAGCTAGAAAAGGTATTGCACGAACGGAATATTAGCCAGAGCGCTCTTGCAAGAAGAATTGGGGTTGATAAGAGCCTTATAAATAAGTGGGTGAAGGGAAGACATACCCCATCGGCCCCCTTTATGACCAAGATCGCAAGAGAGCTCAATATGACTGAACAGGAGCTATTTTTTGATACGGACTTTACCGGCTTAAACAAGGATTGAGGTAGGGGCTACTGGAGGCCTTAATTATTTTTGAGGGGCAGGTAACTTATGAGGAAGCTAGTAACGTTAATAAGGGGTAAGATCGCCCAGCTACGGCTGAGCTTACGCCACGAAGGTGAGGGGCGATCCGTAAATAACCAGCATGATAATGCGCAAGTAGACTCCGCTAATTACGTTTTAATGCAGGAATACGAGAGCCTCAAGAAATCACTGGAAAGTGTGGAGGACCCGATAGAGCGGTATAAAATTATGCGTGGCTTAACTGAATTGGAGCTCGTAATAGAGAAACGCCGGCTGCTGGCAGAGTATTCTGAGGGCCGGGATTAGCCATGGATCTTGGACATATAAATCCCCTCTTTACATACGTTATAGCCCCGTCAGAATTCAACGCTAACGAAGATACCTGGCTTATCGCTGGAAGCGCTGGTAACGATGGAATTTTGTTCTGCGGCCCAGAGGCATCCGCACGTATCTCGTTTTTGCAAGAGAGGGTACGGGTAATAAAAACGCGTCGATTTGCGAGGTGCCCATAGCGGGAGCGTAAGGAGGTATCATGGGAAAGCTTGAGGGGAAAAAAGCCATTATCACTGGTGGAGATAGCGGAATTGGACGTGCAGTGGCAGTGGCATTTGCCCGTGAGGGAGCAGATGTTGCGATCAACTATATAACCGGTGATGAGCAAGATGCTCAAGAAACCAAGAGAATGGTGGAAGAAAAGGGGAGAAGAGCAATTCTTATCCAGGCGGATATTGGGTATGAGGAGCAGGTCAAGGAGATACTTAACATCGTAATGGATGAGTTTGGCAGGATCGATATCCTGGTAAACAATGCTGGTGTTGAGCATATCGCCCCAATAGAAGAAGTTGATTATGCACTCTGGCAGAGGATTATGAAGACCAATATTGATGGTATGTTTCTTATGACGAAGTATGCCTTGCCGCATATGCCTGATGGGGGGCGGATCATCAATACCGGCTCGATAGAGGGGTTAGAGGGCAATCCAACCAGCATCCCCTATTCGGCCTCAAAGGGAGCGGTCCATACGTTTACCAAATCAATCGCGCGTTATCTTGTCGATAGGAGGATACTTGTTAATGCGGTTGCGCCTGGCCCAGTTGAGACACCCCTCGCAAAGAGAGAGCACCCAGAGCTGATAAAGGCCGGCGGAGGCGAGAAGTACCCGCTGGGAGTTGCAAAACCCGAGCAGATCGCTGAAACGTATGTGTTCTTGGCATCCGATGATGCATCATACTACAGTGGGGAGGTGCTTGCGCCAACCGGAGGTCACGTAACGGCAGCATAATACCATATACGTATACATCTGGCATCGGGATACATATCATCGGCGGAATGACGATGGACAGCGTTGTTACGTGGTGCCTACAGCACCGGTTGTCGTGGTTGTGGGGACTGTTCTTGTGATTCCATGGTGCTTATTTCCATCAGGTTTATGACGAGCTGAACCTCGTCCGTGCTCATGCCAGTATGCTTGGCGATCTGCATGGCGCTCCATCCCTTACGGCTTAGCTCATGCACTTCCTTATGCCTTAGAGCATGGACCTGTGGGGAGGGAGAGGTAGCAGCTTCCTTCTGTAGCGGTTGAACGAGAGGTCGTAGCTCCTCACCGTATTCATAGTAGTATTGAAGCTGTCGTAAGCGGTCATCTGCAACCTCAATCATCCGGTTCAGCTTATCGGCTGCTGTATCCATATCGGTAAGGGCCTTGTTCACCGAATCCTGGAGTGTTCTAATTGTAAAGCCGAGCGAGTTTTCAAGGCACTTGAGTTCTTCGTTGCTCCTCTTCGCCTTGCTGATGGCGGCTATTTTTACAATAGCCCAGGCCAGGGCTATAATTGCAAGTAGTGCTATTGAGAGCACCATTGTGGTAAGCTCAGACCCCATGTTTACTCTAGCTCCTCAATCCTGTATCGATACGTCTTTTAAAAGAAGAAGTTGGCACTAACCCGGCGCCAAGCTGATCTGTGATACTAAATTATATCATGCCGGCATGGGGTCATCCAGCAGAAGAGGAGTTGTTATGGAAGCCTTAACTTCTATATCTAATGGTATGTTTCTGGGCAATCAGTGCGAGCGGTGTATTTACCGCTCACCTGACGACTTTTTCTTTGCTTTTCTTCGGGCAAGTTGCTGCTGGATAATGAAGTCGATTATCTTACTCCGATCGACGTCTCTTATCTTTTTGAAATGTACACCAAGTAGGTATTCACTCTTGATAATGCTCTTTGGTACCACCCGGACTATTTCTCCGGTGAGTTCAATTGATTGCTTGTCAGGGAGCGATATCGTTATTTTTATCATAGAGCCAGCATACATTGTTTTTGGGCTTCTAATGAGTATACCTAAGCCATTGCCGCTTAGGTCCCAGGCCATACCCTCAACAGGCATACCATCATCCTCGTGAGCTCCGGAACCGATTAACTGGTAACGCACTAAAATCGAGGGTTTTGAGATGCGGAAGTATTGCCTTCGCTGGATACGTTCTGTTTCCCCAGTAGGGCGAAGGACTACCCGGCACCTCTCTTTATCGCTTTCAATGATCTCCGCCTTAACCAGGTATGCTCCATTTTCTTGCGGTACGGTAATCGTTAGGTAACTTGATGCACTGACGCACAACGGTGCGGACTTTTTTCCAAGAGCCTGGCACACAATTAGGTCATGGTTTAATACATTATTAACCCCGAAGGGCCGGGACCCGCCCCTCGGGTCATTGATGTATACTATTTGGCCGGCTTTCACCAGATCTAACGCAGCAACTTGCATCACGCTTCAACCCCCAAAGTTAGTTTTACTGAAGTGAATCAATAGTGCGGTTCCTCAATGATAGTTATCGGCTCGTATGAGAAAAAACAACAGCTCCTGTTCAAAAGTTTTTAAATTGAACGAGTTTTAGGCTCACTTCACAGTAATGGACTGCGTGCATATGGGTGGTCTAGCTTATACATTTAAAGCCCGGCTGCTGTTAAACCTCCTTACGCCAGTCGGTTTCTACTCTTCTTGGGTTAAACGGTTCGAGTTCCCTTATTTCGGGTTTTTCCTCACTCTCAGGGAAGTGGTCCACATCAAGCTCTTCCTGTGGGGTAGGGGTGAGGTGGGGGTTTTCTCTTCTGCATATCACCTCCTTATGTGCTTCCCTAGATGACCCGGTTGGCGGAGGATTATCCCGGGTATGTGCTCCGGGTTGGGATTTCGGGGGGTTACCGGGTGCTTGGGAGATGGTATTCCTATCTGAGCTAGCGATACGGTTGATAAGCGTTAGTGCAGCCCAAATTAAAAGGGTGCTTATTGCAAAAACGATAAAGGAGCGCTCGATAAGCATATAGGATACATCGCTCCCAGTTATTACTGATACAAGGAAGGATAAGAAGCTTAAGAAAAAACTAAATAGTACTGATATACGATTAACCGTCTCTCTTGTCATCTATAATCCCCTAGATAAGCGATGCCTTTTCCAAACACGAGTGACCTGTTCCTTAAGCAGATCACTGATGATGTGGTCGCGATCCCATTCGTTGATGAGCTCGAAGTGCGCACAGAGCAGGCTTTTACCGCTTATCGGCTCGTTCGGAACATATCTTGTGATCTGGCCGATAAGGCTCACATTGTGATCACCTGTTAACTCTAGCTCGATCCGTATGGGCGTTCCCACCGCCAGCCCGGCCTCCAGCGGGGCGATAATAGCGATCCCGTTTCCGCTCAAGTCCTTTACCGGCGCCTCTATAAGTTCGCCTGAGAAAATATCCTCGGGTCCACTTACCGGCCGGTATTTCACCGAGATGCACGGTCTTGATAATCGGAAGAATTTGCGGCGCTGCACGTGAATCATCCCCTCAAGGAGGGAGAGAGTAAATATTGCTGGATCCTGCTTAACCTCGGTTATCCGAGTTGGGAACTTGTAAACGCCCCCCTCTGTTATGCACGTAACGAGAAATTCCTTGTCCTCGCTCATATCGATAGGGTGGCGCTGCTCTACTATAAGCTCGCATGTAAGCACTTTATAATCGCTGGAGACGGAGCTGATAATGAAGGGCCAATTTTCGCCGGGGGCGACCTCAATGACGATGAATTGTCCTTGCCTTAATATCTCTCGAGTTTGCATGTTCTCACCTACCTTTCGAATAACCGCGAAAGGAAACCTCGGAAACCGTTCCTGTTAGCTAAATGCATATCGTCGCCATTAGTTATATCAAGACTCGCTGCGATCTGCTTGATGCATCTAGATGCCCTCGCCCCTGGATATTCCAGGATAAAAGGCTTTTGCCTTCTCACCGAAGCATTAACCGATCCATCTGAGGTGATGTAGCCCAGGACTTCAATTCGCTTGTTCAGGAATTGTCTTGTAGCAATAACAATTCTTCCAGCGATTTCCTGGCCTTCTTTTTCGCTGGACACCATGTTGACTACTATTTTCATATCGACATCTATATCCCTCTGCGTTATTACTTTTATCAACCCATAGGCATCCGTTATCGCCGTCGGCTCTGGTGTGGTGATGATAATGGCTTCTCTGGCGGCTAAAATAAAGGCGATAACGTTTTTAGAGATGCCTGCCCCCGTATCTATGAGGGCAATGTCGGCCTCGCTATCGAGTTCGACAAAATCCTCGATGATTTTCTGCTGCTTATCATCACTTAAGTTAGCTAGCTCGGGGATGCCTGAGCCCCCGGGAACTACTTTTATGGCGTGTGGACCGTCTAAGAGAATCTCATGCACGGTCTTTTTGCCATCGACGAGGTGCTGCAAATTGTACTTTGGATTGATGCCTAAAAGTACATCGATATTTGCTAGTCCCAGGTCGGCATCGAGAATTGCTACTTTCTTACTGCGCATGGCAAGCGCAATACCGAGGTTTACCACGAGATTACTCTTGCCGACTCCACCTTTACCGCTGCTTATGGCTATTATCCTTGTATTATTTGTACGGTGGATGAGGGAATCTTGATTTTTAGTTTCTGGAGTGATGCTGCCATCGAGCAGTATCTTTTCTGGCTTCTTTATCGGGTCAATAATCAGACTTTCCCGACCACGTTCTTCTCTTATCCTCTGGGCCAGCTCGCGAAGTTTTTTGGCTTGATCATCCATCAAACGGCACTCCCAGTATTGCACATGCAAGCTCCCGCGACTCTGCCACCTTGATATCCTCAGGCACATTCTGCCCTATGGTGAGGTAGGAAATAGGCACCTCTACCTTATCTACTATGTTAAGCATCGTTCCCGGCGTGTTTGTTTCGTCCAGCTTAGTAAAGATAAGTCTATTCACCGGAACGACCGAGAAACGCTTTATCGCATTCATCTGATCCGTCATCTTAGTCGTCATGCTTAACACCAGGTGTATCTCATCGGGTGAACAGGCGTTCATAAGGCCCACTAATTCGTTTATCTGCATCTCGTTGTGGGGGCTTCTGCCTGCCGTATCTATAAACACCAGGTCCTTATCCTGGTGTTTCTCAAGTGCCTCCCGTGCATCCTGATTGCTGAAGATAATTTCAGTAGGGACTCCTATAATATCAGCATACGTCCTCAGCTGATCAACCGCGGCAATTCTGTAGGTATCAGCGGTTAAGAATACACCCTTTTTGCCCTCGTAAAGGCAGTACCGCGCAGCAAGCTTTGCTATTGTGGTTGTTTTTCCGGCACCCGTAGGACCGATGAGGGCGATTATTCGTTGCCTTCCATCATCGAGCGATAGGGGAGCACTGACCGGCAACAGTTTCACCAGCTCATCTATGAGCGTTTTGCGCAGTACATCCGGGTCTGCCAATTCTGAAGGGCTAAGCCGATCCCGCGCCGATCTTATGAGCCTTTTTGCTCTGTCATTCGCAACCTTAGATTGCAGTAATCTCTCATAGGTATCCAAAAAACAGGTGGGCATCCCCTGAAAGAGGGGATCGGCGAGCTCATCCGCGATCGTTTTAACAATCGACTTGATCTCTTCTATTTCGAGCTGGAGCAGGTCGAGCTTCTCGCTGTATAACTCCATACTGTCGTGCGGCAGACCCTTTCCCCTAATGCCGTTCTCTCTTTGATCGACCGGATTGACATCAAGGGCGGCGGTTATTTCAACTCCGCTTTTATTGAATAGACTAAAGGGCCATTGCCTTTGCAACCGGCGGGTATATAGTATAATCGCCTCGGGCCCTAAATCTAATTTAACCTTTGCTACGGCTTCTTCCATACTTGAAGCTTCATACCGTTTTATTTTCATGCTAGGTTCACCATCCGATGGATCGAGAAGCTAAACGATCCTCCTTAATTGTAAGGTAAAACGGCTACATTAGGCAGCTTCAATCTATCTTCTCTGGTCCTGTTTTCGGATTTCCTCTAATATCTTACTAATATTTTCCCCGGTAGACTTTATGTCATCTCTCCACGGGGTATCTCCCTCTACCGCAGCACCTGTCGGCCCTTCAGCTGTTCCTCTTGAGTCCTTATCCTGCTCGCTGAGAGGGCGGTTGGCAAGCTTTCCGATAGAGGTCCGGAGCGACCGGGTAGGATTAGCTTTTTTAGCGGCCAACCGCCTTAGCACATCAACCCTCTCGGTATCAACCAGCTCCGAGAGGAGGCTGATGCTGCTTCCGGTGATGCCGAGTACAAGTACTCTACCCGCCACTTCAACCAGGTATATCGCCTTACCAGGTGCCAGGCGGCGGATTTCGAGTATATGTAGGAGTTCTTGCCCCCCGGATGCTGTAGCCTTATGCTTAGTCATGAACACCGTAACGCCGTATACCGCAAGACATCCAGCCGCAATGACCAAGGCAAGGGCAGTATTGTTATTGATCGCATTGCTTACAGTGTAAAAAAGTTGTGCGATGACGCCTCGTTGACCTGGGTGCGCAGCCCCGGTGCCATCCTCGTATCCCACCTGGCTCGCTGTCCCTGCTACGGCTAAACCCGCAAAGGCAAGGGTTAGCACAGCGTAGAGGATAACGGATGGCGCCAATAATTTATATGCGCTGCGGGTTAGCGGTCGGGCGAGATTCCCCAACCATCTTCCCAAAACCGCCTTAGATTGCGCCACTATTGCAATTATCAAGATTTCCTCCCGGTCCCTGTCTATATCCATTGCTACCTTCCATCTAGGTTACTTGTGTTGTTGTAATGCATCGATAGGCCGGATGCCGAAATGGGTGCTGGTGACGTGAGCTCCTGATCCCGGTGGGCAGGGCCTATTGGCGGTACCACCAACCTCGTCCTTATAAATATCCCAGAGTTACCTTGCTAATGCAAGCATAGTGCGCATGGTCTTATGTGTGATGGGGTGGATGAGCACGGTGCTTGTCCGGAGTCCTTAAGGTGCCATCAAACTTGCCTATAGCTAGGCGAACGTATGCTACCCTACCACTTTCCCACTGAACGGCTATGGCGTTAATCGTAGCAGTACATATATCAGGCGTACGGTATCTATCAAAAATGACCGCTATATTTTCACATTATTTGTGTTCCTCTACTTTCACTTAACGCTCGCTTAGTGTAAACTTATATTAGTTTCCTATCCTCATCCCTCCTTACGTAGTCACGGTGAGGGTAGGACCGCTGGTGATTAGTATAGGAATTGCTCTACCCTCTATCGTAGAGCAGGGTACGCCCCATGTATTCTCAATACTCAATTGTTAACGAATTATGAACATAGACCGGATGCGATAGTAATTGTAGCTCGAGACAAAGAAAAGGATCGTGGAGGTTCAAGCGTGCCAAGCAATACTCTTACCAGTATAATTGTACTCGGTCATAACAAACTTGAATATACAAGGCTTTGCGTTGAGAGCATCCTCCGCCACACGAATTCTCCATTTGAATTGATCCTCGTCGATAATGGCTCGACCGATGGTACGGCTAAGTACTTTAATTCAATCGCTGGTGCTAAGGTAATTAAAAACAGAACAGACCGGGGATTTATAAAGGGATACAACCAAGGCGTTGAAATTACAAAGGGTAATTATATTCTCTTTCTCGACAGCGGTACCATTGTTACCGAGCATTGGCTAGAAAATCTTCTTGCATGCTTAGAGAGCGATCCGAGCATCGGAATTGTTGGGCCTCGCTCTAATTATGCCAACAGTGAACAGTCTGCCAAATTGAATTACACCTCAGTAGAAGAACTGCACCGGCTCGCTGCTGAGTTTAATGGGCAGGGTCCAGAGAGGTGGTATGATGTAGATAGTATCGCCAGCTTTTGTATGCTTGTGAGACGAGAGGTTATTGATAAAGTCGGCTTATTTAATAAGCGGTCCGGCATGGGTAGGTACGAGGATGCAAATTTCTGCTCACGGGCAAGAGCTGCCGGGTATCGCTCGGTATGCGCAGGCAATACCTTCATCCACCGGTTTGATGGCCAGAGCCTCACCGGCGATCGGTTCCAAGGTGATAACGCGGGGAAGGGGAGGCAGGAGGCCCCCAACAAGGGGCGGGAAGTATCGGAGCGCGGTGAGCTTACCAGGCTATTTCATCAGGGATTGGTCGATTATGCCGATGGGAGATATGCCAGGGCATTGCAAGCGCTTCAAGAGTTGGCGAAGAAATTGCCGTACTCCGCCTATGTAAAACATGCTTTTGGCCTGACGTTAATGATGCTTGGTAAGTTTAATGAGGCTAAAGCGCTCTTAGCTCACGCGCTGCTACAACGGTCCGATAACGCGAGCCTACTGCTGGCATACGGCGATTGCCTTACAGCGTTGGGAGAGCTAAACGATGCCGAAAAGCATTATGGAAGGGTTGTTGAGCTTGGCTCACACCAAACCTCTGCGCGCATGGGGCTGGCGGTGGTTAAGAAAATCAAGGGCCAACCAGAGCTCCTGAAGTTCATCAATAACCTCGAGGCATTGGTTACTTTAAAAACCCGCCTTGTGAGAGATCGCAATGAACACCTCTCGATAACGTATATTACTGCAAACCATATAGTTGCTGATGGCTCGAAAGTCCACTTTGAGCACATTCACCGGTTGATAGGACGGGGACATAATATTAACGTAATCGCCCACCGGTTACACCAAGACCGGATAGATGTACATACTGAAGCCACAACCACCCCCTCCAATAATGCGCTAAGCGATTCCATCCCCCCAGAAAGCGATGTAATTATTACCGCTGGGTGGCCACAAATGCAGGACTTGGTTAAGATCGAGCATGCAGCTCATGCCTACCTTGCACAGTATGACCGCTCCCTATTTGAAAAGGGCGGAGAGGAGGGGGAGCACTACTTTCTGCCAGCGGTGAAGCGGCTGGCTGATATGAGCTA
>DASQQM010000150.1:0-2212 GCA_035643475.1 Anaerolineae bacterium
CTGTGAGGTACCATCCTTGGGGAGCTTATCGGCTTCTTTAACGATGACCAATCTTTTTTCTGACATAAACGGCAGTGTGTTTGCCGCCTGTATAATTTCTGCGGCGCTCACTCTTGATCCGTTAAACTGGTCGAAGTTAAAATCCAGATCAACTTGATTTGAGATACGCTTCTTTAAACGAACAAGCGCATCTTCGATCATCTTCCCATCGCCATGGATGAGATAGATTGGTTTTAGGGGTTTTTGTTTTGGAGCTCTCTTTGTTTGGTTGCTCACAAGTACCTAATTCCTCTTCTCCGTGTATACCCGGTACGTTTCTCCATCTGACCTAATTGTAACATCCCCATCCCGGTCGGTGCGGTATATTTTTGAGCCAACACCCATCAGTCGCCTTATCGCAGAGCGTGAGGGGTGCCCATACATATTACCCTCACCAACCGATATGACCGATACCCTAGGCGATACCCGGCGCAAGAATTCACGGGTACTTGCGGATGCACTCCCGTGGTGCCCGACCTTAAGAACATCTGCATCGACTTCCCTATCCTCACCAACCAATACCCCTTCTACCTCTTTTCCAGCATCACCGGTAAAAAGCGCGGTGAATTTACCATACTGCACCTTTATCACCGCCGACTCTTCATTCTCATCTTCGGCTTCCCTTAATATGCAAAATGCTTCAAGCTCTAAGGATTTTCCTAGCCTATACACATCCCCATCTTCAACCGGAAGACATTTTACATTCTCCTTCCTGGCATGAGAGAGTATCCCAGCGCACTCCTTTGAACTTTTAATGCCCTCTGGGTATAGAATGCTCCCAACCTTAAAGCTATTGATGACCTTTAGTAGCCCTCCTATATGGTCATCATGACCATGGCTTATAACTATTGCGTCGATCTTCCGTACTCCCCTTTCCTCAAGCGCTCTCCTCACTGAATTCGGGCTCGGCCCGGTATCTATAAGCACCCGGGTGCCATCCGGTGTGGTAATTATCGCGGAATCGCCCTGCCCCACATCCAGGAAAACTACCTCAAGCTGCCCTGGAGCCATCGTGCTCCCCACATGCCACCATATCGATATAACGGATACCGCAACCAGGAAACTTGCAACATGTGCTAACCTAAACTTTATCCTTACTCTTGCTACAAAAAGCATTGCTATCACTAAAGCTACATAGCATAGTGCGAAAGTAAGCAGAGAGTACTGAGGAGTATATATTACACCGCCTGGAACAGCGGATAGATACTGAGTCACAGCGATTATAACCCTAAGGGTAAGCCTTAGAATGAGGTAGATCGGGCCAGCCAGGGGTATTGATAGGGCTGCAATGGGCACAACAATTAACCCTAGGATGAGGGTGAGGGATGCCATTGGGGCAACGATAAGATTTGCAACCAGAGAGATCGAAGATACCTGTCCGAAGTAATATATGATTATTGGGAGTACGCCAACCTGAGCGGCGAGGGTAACCGATAATCCCGATCGTAAAGAACCGGGAACATTTTCCATACTACGTTCAAAGGAAGGCACAAGCATTATGAGCGCCAGTGTCGCGGCAAAGGAGAGTTGAAACCCTATGTCATAAAGGATAAACGGGTCCACCACAAGAAGGATCAGTGCTGCTGCAGAGAGCGCCGTGATATTATCCTTCTCCCTACCGAAAAGCCATGCGGTAAGACCGATCGATGCCATAAGAAATGCTCTCGTGATCGACGGCGACACACCGCTCAGTAACGTGTAGAGGGCAGCAAAGGCGATCAATACTAGTACCTGGGTCGGCGCTCGCATCCTCAAAATTCTCAGTAGTGGCCAGAGCGCCCCGAGTATCAGGGCGATATTGATTCCAGAGGCGGCTATTATATGCGTCAGCCCGGTCGCCATAAACGACTCACTCAACCCCTCATCCACCATGGAGGTATCTCCAAGCACAATGCCACTTAAGAGGCCAGCGCAATCTTGAGGCAGCATATCGGCATTGGTCCTTTTAATCCACTGCCTGATGGTTCCGATGTGCCGTATGAACGAGAACCCGCCCTCCCCTGCTTCCTCGATATCCTGTACCGAGGCCCACATCTCGGACGCGATCCCTTTATGATAGAGGTACCGCTGGTAATTGAAATCGCCGCTGGAAACGGGTACCTTGGGGCGTCCCGAAACCCGGACACGCTTGCCCATATATAGACCCAATTGATGGTCGGAGCGAATCTTAACC
>DASQQM010000151.1:0-5042 GCA_035643475.1 Anaerolineae bacterium
TGCTTGTGACCTGATATATTATCTCTAAAATCGGCTCAGATGACAAGATGCGGTAATCGCTCGCATACGATATCGTTCTCGAAAGACGGATGCATGGGATTGCCGTTTTGGCATGCGATCTTTGGCTCATAAAATCACCCCAGTGGCGCTCTTTTTCATTTACGTGCTGCAGAATTATCACCGAAAGAAGCGCTAATGCTACACCACAGCGCATCATGTGTAGCGTGGCTAATAATCAAGCGCCGGCACTTCTTAGGCCGACGCTCCTTGGGTATGATTTGATAAGAACTCTCTCTTCTTCAGCTAACAAACATGTTCGACCGTCTTTGAGAGCTCCTTTTCAACAATGCTGAGAATGTGAGAGCGATATCCTCGCACTCGGGACACCTGATCGCGTAGAAAACATACTCGTGCATATGCTCTTCGTTTTGGTGCTTTATCCATGTGCTGTAGGAGTCATGGCAACAGCCTTTAGTGCTACCAAGAGGACATATATTTAAGCAAGCTTTTGGATGTTCTCTGTCAAAATAGGTCTCACAGCAGGCGCAGCTGTTTGCTGGGAAATCTTCTCCACCGCTTAAAATAGTCTCCAACTTGCGTTTGGCAGCCTCAAGAGGTGTGAGACCGGCCCTTAGATGGGCAAGCATATGCTCTCTCGTATAGGCGTTCTCGCTAATATCGTACATTCTCTCGCCCCCTTACTATAACCTTGCCACTCTCGAAATTGATAATCGTCCTACTTCTCCTAACTTAATCTTATCGAGATCACTATGTATGAAGAATAAATATCTGGTAAGTGGGCTTTCCCGGGGTGAGCGTGCGGAATTGGCACCTCATCAGAAAATCAGACTTATATAGGATATTGTGACCCTATTCACATATCATGCGAGAATTGGATGATCGTAAGGGGAGTAGAAGGTATGTGTAATACCTATCCTGGGACTTACCTGCTGAGGATGCGACCCTTCGGATGCTAGATCTAATGACCATCCATCATGTAGGGACGAGCCATCTTAAAGCAGGGTCATAGAAGCAGTCACATCTTTAACGAGAGAACTCACGGCGCACGTTTAAGCAAGTGCCTGAATGCTGGGCGCCGGTAAGTAAATCTTAGCCGTTAACCGGTGATGGATAATATACTAGTATTTACCGGCTGCCCGTAACCTTACGCTAGTATTTACGTTTAATAAATAAGAGTTGCCACACCCCATGCTCAGGTAAAGACCGACAGCAGAATCGCCACATGGAATCATATCCAGTTACTCTTTTAAGGAGGAGATATGTTAAAGAAATTTTTAGTTCTGTTCCTCGTGGCGCTGCTCATAGCCCCTAGCGCCGTATTTGCTTCCGATGGGTCAGATTATGCTGCGGGCAAGCACAAAGGTAATGCCTACGGTAAATCCCACTCCAAGGACAAGGCAAAAGGCCATGAAAAGAAAGAGGGCAAGAAAGCCAAGAAGGCTAAGAAAGTTAAGAAAGCCCACAAAAAGAGCGATATCGACGATACCGAGAAGCAAAGTGGCGGTGGCATACTCACTGCAATAAGGAATATCGAGAGGAATATCGCGCTTGCTGGTGGAAAGGCACCGACCGCCTTAAAGACGGTGGTTAATAAGTTTGCCTCATTGTTCGGTCTCAATCCGGTGTATGATATCGATGATCAAGATAATACCGGAATGACAAGCTCAGGAGATAACGCCAAGGCCTCGTATGAAGATGCCGATGAGGATGCGGCAGACGTCGATGCTGAGAATGCCGAGGATATCGATGCCGATGAAGATACATCGGATGCCTCTATTGACAAAGAGGCTGATGATAATGATGTTGACGAGGGCATAACGAATGATAACGAGGCAGAAGACAGCGATGAAGATCTGTCGGCAAATTCCAGTAAGGGTACCCACGAGGACGTAGAGAATGATGAAGATGCCGCAGGAGACAATGACGAAGACTAAAATAAATTATAGCGGCCTTATTTAATTAAGGTTATACTAAAGCCATATAAAGGGAGCTCACCTACAGATAGGCTCCCTTTATGAGTTCCCACCACTTCATGCTGTAACCTCCACCATGGATGCCGTGCTATCTATCCATTTCCTTTGTGCTTCTCGAATGAGGGTTAAGCAAATAACCGCTTTGAAAAGCTATGCCATATAAATGCTCATATAAACCAAGCCAAGCCCACCCCAGAATAACTGGTTTGCTCAACAATCAAGGATATTCATGAACTTTAACGTGCGCTGGCCACCTTAGGCTCGAAAGAAAGATAAGTGGTTTACCAGCATGAACTCCTTTAATTGGGGCAATTTTCCGGTTGCCCGTAACCCTAACGCACGATTTGCGTTTAAACAACTGAGGGCTGTCACACCGAGTTCTCTGGCAAAGACCAGAGAAACACTCGCCACAAGTACATCAAATCCAACAATACAAAAAGGAGGAGGACACATGAAGAAACTTTTAGTAATCTTAATCGTAGCATTGCTCGTACTACCAGCCACCGCGCTTGCAATTGGCAGATCAGACCACACTGCAAGTAAATCAGAAACTAAAGCCCTCAGTAGCAGCCAGTCCGGGACCGAGATAGAAGGTGCCGAGGAGGCCTCAGAGGTAGAGAGCGAAGAGGCAGAGGGCGAAGAGATAGAGAGCGAAGAGGCAGAGACTGACGTGGAGGAGGCAGACGATGAAGCTGCACCAACCGTAGCTAGCAAGCCGGCAGTCAGTGCCCCCAAGGTAAGGAATGAGGTAAAGGTCCAGGAAGAGGACAGCGATATTGAGGATGAGGACGCCGATAGTGATAATGAGGCCGAGGAAAGTACGGTAAAGGCCCAGGAAAAAACCCAAGTCAGCGATGCTGACAATGATACGGATGCAGATGCTGACAATGATACCGAAACGACGGATGGAGATACCGACAATGATACTGATACGGTAAAGGCCAGTGATGCTAGCGAAACAGCAGGACCCGCCGTCACAGCAGAACCCACTACCACGGTGGATAAGGAAACGGGCATTGCCCATGCAAAGAGCATGATCGAGAGAAATATCCAGCGTATCGAGGACATGGGTCGTGCCATACCGGCGGGCTTGAAGAGCGTACTCGAAAAGTTTACCGCATGGCTGAGCGGACTTGTCGACAATGAAAATGACGGAGCTCAAGACTCAGACAATAATACCACCAGCACTGTTAGCCCAGGTGAGACAAGCAGCACTCCTGGTTCGGATGAGACAAGCAGCACTCCTGGTTCGGATGAGACAAGCAGCACTCCTGGTTCGGAGACAACCAGCACAACGGGAACCGTCAACGCAACCGGTCAGGCGACATTCTAAAACTATACACACTTGAGTAAAACTACCACAAAGGCCCGCCTCACGGCGGGCTTTTTTCTTCACATATCTTTGCTGCGGTCGCTTCACTACGAGCTACTCATCGCTTTTTCCCTACCTGCCGGGAAGCATGCTTGTATGTAGGCTTTCGCCAGTAGAGAAGGATGTGGTGTGTCTGCGATACATTCTTCCAAGAACACAGCGTAGTAAAAAATGAAAGCCTGGCTCCCAATGCTCTAATAAGCGGGAGCCAGGCTTTCTTTATGCTAAATAATTACCCAGCATACTCTGGATTTTCAAAGCACGTAATACGAGCTGTAGTTACTGCCACGTATACTGCGAGGTAGCAGTAACATCTTTAAGCCGACACGTAGCTAGGTGTAGTCTCCATAGCTATCGACAGCTTCTCCAGCACAAAAGCGAGCTCATGCTCCATTAGCAGATCCCCAGACCTCCAATCACGCATGATATTCGGGACTGGTACTCCTTCGTGCTGATACGCCCTCTCAACGAGCACTGTTACCTCGTGACGGGTGATCGGTGCACTTAGATTTAGTCTCGGCCCCTTAAGTATCGCTGGCAATCCTTTACGAAGCAGTGCTTCCACGAATTCTTCCCGGGTGACCGTCCGACGTAGTTGTTCGGCAACTACCGGTGCTGGAGACCATTGTGCGGCTGCATCGATAAGGAGTTCCTTAGAGTTTGCAGCACCCGGACAGCTCTTAAGCGCATCATCGCGGTGGAATCGGTAACATTCTTGATTGATCTGGATACCAGGATTCTCTGCAAGCGCGTGCTTTAATCTATACAGGTTGATAAGCTGATCACCATCGGTCGGTTTCTCATCGAAATCGCCGACTATTTCTATGTGGATCACCCTGTGATTGTACCCTGCGGTCCCTATTCCATCGTGTCGTGGGTGTGTCGCAACCCAGATTCCCTTATCCGTTACAAAGAAATGGGGCCCTACGCCCTTTGGCCATCCCTTCCGCTCATAGTATGAAAAGATCGCATTGATGGTTGCTAGGCCCTTCCAGTCTTCGAGGGATAATCCAGGAGTATGGTGATCACAGGCTCCAGTTGCCGGTTTCGATCCCATATTTTGCGCCACGACCCATTCCTCGATCTCTTCCGGAAGCAAAAACCGGCCAACGAATAATTTACAACTTTCATCACTAAATACCATCGGACTTCAGCTCCTCAATTAATATCGGATCATGTTCGGTGCAGTAGACCTCGCCCGCATACGTTTTTGCTACTATCGTTGGTCTACCGCAAACATTGCAGAGCTGCTCTTCCATCTCAGGCAATGGATTTACTGGCTTGCCATCTATGGTATAATCGGACATTCATACCTCCTCAATAATAAAAGCCTGGCAGAACTACCAGGCTTTACTTCCTAATCTTACTTTCTGTGGGTTTTAGCACATCGGTAACTTTGTGTACTAATTGCCCCCATCTTTACAGATACCTTTTGCCTGGCACATTATTGCCTTTTCTGCAGTTAAAGCTTCAATATTTAGCTGCAAGCAATGCTGTGTTGGTGAACCGAGATTTATTCCGAATCCCTTCCATGTGCCAGGTTACCGGTGGGAATAATGCGTCTCCAATAACCAGAGATCGAAGGCAACCAGCTAAAAACGTTGTTTCCTCTACTTGAAAAATCACTAGTAGAAGCAGTATGTCCTCTTTAAACCTTCCGATCTTTATCGCTCGGT
>DASQQM010000152.1:0-8952 GCA_035643475.1 Anaerolineae bacterium
CAAATAATCCACCTACCCACAGCTTTTCTAACCACCTTAGCGCATGCTTGATATCAAGCATGCACTCCACCTGCCAATGAGACAGCGAGGATTGCGATATCATCCGATAAACTGCCGCCAGAGTAGGTCACAACATCATTATAGATCGCCTGTGGTATTTCTTTGATAGGTACTTCTTGTGCTTGCGCCAGAAAATCGACCAGCCTGTCCTCACCATAGAAACCCCCATCACAGCGGGCCTCGGTGATCCCATCAGTATAAAGGACTAAGCTATCGCCTTTTTGTAGGTATGTCTCTTCTTGTGTGTAGCTCATGCCTGCAAATGCTCCAATGATTGGAGAGTGCTCTCTCAGAATTTCAACACCTGATACTCGGTGCAGTATTGCTGGGGGATGTCCAGCTGAACAGTAGGTAAGTTTACCCGTAGCTGTATCGAGCACGGCAAAGAAGACGGTGACAAAGGAGGCCTGACCTGATGCCAGCCTCACCGCATCATTGGTCTTTGCCATAATTTCTGATGGATTATAGCCTTCCAAAGCGTACGCTCGAATTGTATTTCTAACCACTGATGTTAAGGTTGCCGCCTCTAGCCCCTTACCAGAGACGTCTCCTAAGGTAATACCGACTCTGCCGTTTTCTAGCTCAAAGAGATCGTATAAATCACCGCCGACTTTTGTACCTTCGGTAGCAGAGCGGTACATGTATCCATATCCAAGCCCACTCATACTCTCGGGCACAGTAAGGAGCGCCTCTTGCAGGGTATCTGCGATATTTCGCTCTGCCTCATAAAGGCGGGCATTCTCGATCGCAACTGCGGCTTGAGCGGCAATACCTTCAACGAGCTCAATCTCTCGCTGGGTAACGTTTTGCCGTTCACCTGGATTATCAAGAGTGAGAACACCTAGCACACCTCCTTTATAAAGAAGCGGTACCACTAGCGATACTTTAATATTCATGGCTTTAGAACGCTGCCTATTTCCTTCCGCGACATCAGCTGCTTCATAATCGATGATTCTCGATTGCTTATCATATACAGCGCTTTGGAACTGCGGGGCTAACTGCTTAAGACTAAACTTCAAGCCAACCGGTATGGCGAATTCACCTCTTGCAGCTTTGGCTTCCAGCTCATAGGTCCCCTCATCTAATAAGTAGATGCCAATGCGGCGCCTTCCAGTGACATCAAGAACAATATCGGCAAGTGATTCGAGTACCCGGTTTAAATCAATCGATTCAGCAAGGGCATCGGCTGCCTTTAATAGTAGATTTGAGATCTCAAGCTCGTATTCAGCTTGTCGGTGGAGCTGGACACGGATTTCTTCAGCCTTCTTCTGCTCAGTTACATCGCGGAATACCAAGACGGCGCCGATAATGGAGCCGCTACTATCGCGGATTGGAGCACAACTGTCGGCAATGCTTCTTTCAGTGCCATCTTTGGCAATGAGAGCGGTATGGTTAGCGAGTCCTACTATCACACCGGTTTTGAGTGCTTTATCAACTGGGTCCTCAGCAGGCTCTCTCGTTATTTCATTTATGATGTTAAATACCTTAAGGAGACGCTTGCCCTCTGCTTCTTCCTGTGTCCAGCCCGTGAGTTCTTCCGCTACACCATTGAGGAGGGTAACATTCGCTTCGGTATCAGTTGCTATGACCCCATCGCCGATACTTGCTAAGGTAACAGAAAGGCGTTCGCGCTCAGCGTGGAGCGCCCGCTGGGCAGCTTTGCGCTCTGTGATTTCGAGCGCAAGTTGTTCATTCGTCTTTTGGAGTTCAAAGGTTCGCTCCTTTACCAATTCCTCAAGATGAGCCCGATGCCTGTTCAATTCACGTTCGTTATTCAAGCGTTCAAAGGTTGTGCCTGCAAGGCCGGCGATGGCAAGGTAGATATTAAGCAATTCATTCGGAAGCGGATCAGCGGTCTCGTGCCCGACAAGCATGACCTTTTTCGGCTGGGACTCCTCCACGATAGGAAGAAAAACGGTCATCGAGGGGGCAGGTGCGAAGATGACTTGGGATGCCAGAAAGCCACTGTCCAGCACGTCCGCGATGAGAATTCGAACCTCGTCCGTGAGGACGAGTTGTGCGGCGACCGCATCGGGTAGTGTACAGCTACGAATCGAAATTCCATTTACGGAGTCCCGCTCAACGAAGGCAGTCCAGTTCGCAGGAAAATACGTCGTGACGAACTTCCCAAGATGATCCCGGGTATCTTGTTGCGTTTTAAGGCCGACAACATACTGGACCGATTTGATAAAGGCCTCGAACAATTGTGGGCTGTCATTTCGAAAACTTCTCATGTTTCGTCTACCCTTAATGGTTGCAGGTACAGATTCTCAACAAACAGCGTTTCGAAGTCGGATGCTTGAGAAAGATTAACAATAACAGCTCGATTGCGCAGCGATTCCATATCCACTCTTTTTATCGGCGACAGAAGTAGGTGTTCGCATCCAGCTAATGCAGTATTTCCGCAGAGTTCGATACGCTCAGGCGGCACGTCTGGCAGAAGGCCGATGAGTTGGGCATTTCGCGTATTCAAGTGCCGACCGAATGCTCCGCACACGCAGATACGACTCAGTTCCTCCGCTTTCATCTTCGCCTTCGCAAGCAACGTGTTGATTCCAACGCCGATTGCCGCTTTCGCTCGCTGCAACATATCCACGTCCCCGATAGTCAGCCGGATATCTGAACTGTTTTGGTTAACGACAAAACCATCCCTAGCATACGGCGTTGCAAATTTGCCGGTAGGTGTCAAATCTCCTGTACTTCGCAGGTACGCTATCAAATCGACGAGGCCGGAACCGCAGAGCCCCTTGGCCTCCCCGCCACCGATCACCTGGAAATGAAACCCGGTCGAATCCTGTTGCTGATCGATACGGTAGATTGCACCTGCCTCGGCCGGCATACCGCACTGTATTCCACAACTTTCAAATGCTGGTCCGCCCGCGGCGGAAGTCACCCTGAGCGTATTTCCGTCCCAGAGTGCGATCTCGGAATTCGTCCCGAAATCGATCAACAACCCAGTCGGGTGGTCTGTCAGGCCGGTGGCCAGCACGCCGGCAAGCAGGTCCGAGCCTACAAACCCTGCGAAAGGTGAGATAACATCTATGGCTGCCTCTGGATGGATTCCCATAACACTCACCCATGTTTGGGGGTCGTCCAGCCTGCAGTCAACCGGCTGCGTCCAAAAGCGAGGTTGCAATAATATCTGAGGATCTGTTTCTGTTAACAGGGCCAGCATAGGGGTATTCCCAACGATGCTGACACGGGTGATTTCCCGTGGGCTAACGTTGTGCAATGCGTACATATCCAACAATGCCTTATAAATGGCATCGAGAGGCATCCGGGCGATCCTTCGAACAGCCTCCGGCGATTCACCTGCGGCGATCAGCCGTGTCACCACATCCGTACCGTAGCGGGATTGCGGATTCAGGCCGATGCGGCCGAAAAGCCGATTGCTGTGTTCGAGGTCCCACAGGGAGAGGCTGATATGCGTTGTTCCCACGTCTACGGCTAAGCCGTAACCAGTTTCAGTCGATTGTATACCGCTTAAGTGGTGTGAGTGAGTACAGGCGAGGTGATCCGGTGGTAAGTCCCGCCAATTGGGTTTCGAGACAGTATTGATAACCCGGATGAGAAGATCATTTTTCGGTGTTAATTGGCAGGCGAGGCGGATATTCTGCCCGAGCTGCTCGGCAGACAAAACGAGGTGTTCGTTCTTCGTCGGCCCGTGGACGTTTCCCGCTTCGATCTGCACGAGGCAGAGACCGCAGGCCCCGTTCCCCCGACAACCGGAACGAACCTGGAGTCCTGCGGCATCGAGGACTTCACGCACGGAAGACCCATGAGAAAATGGTATCTCGCGTGCTCTATTGTCTGTAACGACTGTGAGTTTCGGCATTTTTCACCCTACTCGCGCCGCATTAACCAATGCGGCAACATTCTCCGGTCTTGATTCGGGCGGAATCTCGCAACCAGATGAAAGAATAAAGCCCCCTTGATCGCGGAAACCACGCAGGAGGTTCATCGCTTCCGCCTCAATATCGTTAGGACTCCCCTCCACGAACGCAACCGATTTGATGTTGCCGTCAAGACAGGTGGCCGGAAGCTCGTTCCTCGCCTCTTTAGCGCTTACATAGTAATCAAAATTCGCGATATCGACTCCAGCCGCTGGGTAATATGGCAGAATCCGGCCCACGGGACCGGCGATATGGAGCCAGTTCGCGACCGCGCCTGCCTCTGTAAACGCCTGGAAAACCTGCCGCAGTCGGGGGAGTTCGAATTCCCGGAAAAACTTCGGCGGAATAACGGCGGGAGATGCGGAGGGATTGAAGACTATCGGTAGATGCGCCCCGGACTGTAGCTGAGCCAGGCCGAATCGAATTATGACCTCGGTAGCAAAATCCATTAAATGCTCCAATCGCGGAGGATCATCAACCGCCAGGTAAAGCGCAGTTTCCATGCCGAGTAACTGTGTAGTGAGCGTAAAAGGGCCCACGACACAGCCGACAACAAGTACCTTATTGCCGAGCTCCCGCCTAAGGATAGCCAGGGCTTCCAGCATCTCTGGCATGCGTCCTGCCTGCTGTGGATCTGGTACGGAGAGCGCATCCCAGTCATCCTCCAGCGACAACGCGTATCGTTCGATCACGGGATACTGATTCTTGCGGTATTGCAGAGTTGAGCCGACGGCTTCAGTCTCTACGCTGACGTCCATCACCGAGAAGACGGCATCATATCCATACTGCGTTAATGCGTTCAGCTGACACTGGGCGAGCGTTTTGCCATCACGCACATAGTCATCCACGGGTACGCCAGCAAGTGAAGCGGCATGGCCGAACACCTGTGCAATGACCGGCACCCTGTCTGCATCTTGAAACTTAATGGTTGCAGCGATCCGTTCCAGGCTGTTCATTTCTCACCTGTTCTTCCATCGAGATAGTGGAGGATATCGAATGCCGACTCGGCCACAAAATCGACATTGAGGTGGTCGGATGAAGATTGCTTCAACGCCGCGCCCCCAGCAACGACCTTAATCGAATCGAGCTTCCTGAGAAGCAGCTGTTCTTTCACTTGCCTCACCAGCGGGATAATCGGCGTGATTAGGCCGCTGACTCCGATCGCCAGCGGGCGCTCCTTCTCCGTCACGTCCATAAGCTTTTGCAGAGAGCAATCCTTGCCGCAATCCACAACATGATAGCCCTTGCCGATGAGGACCATCTTAAGAATGTTTTTGCCGAGATCATGCACGTCCCCTTCCAGGGTCGCGATCACGACCGTTCCCTTCGTGCTCATGGGCGCCGTGCCGGCAGGATAAAGCACCTTCATGACCTCTGTAACGGCGCGTCCTGCCAGCATGATCTCAAGAAGGTTAAATTGTTCAAGTGTGCATTTGGCATCCAGCGCCGTCATGGCAGTCTCGATACCGCGAATGACGATGTGCTCGGAACTAACCCCAGATTGGTAGAGATGTTCAACCTGGGAAACCGATTCTGCACAATCGCCTTCGAGGATCGCCTCAACGAGATTATTCATCCTGGAATCACTCATACTGCATCTCCCTCGGCGCCTAAAGTTTTCCTTAAAATCCGAGTCTCAAGTCATTATTATAATAGTTCACTAAATTTTCTTGCGCAAGAAGTTATAAGATGGTATCCGCAGGTCAGGCGGAAGAGGTGAAAGCCCATCCTCAGCCTTAAAGAGGTATAGAGCGGACACTTCATTATAGCCCCCTCTCACGATCAATAACAAGAAGCAAAAAGAAATAACGGTTCGTCAAAGCCGTTATTTCGAGTGCTCCCTGGATGAGGTAATATAGGAACTCCTGGAAGAAATTATAATGCTTATTGACTTCATCTTTGGAACTTGACATTCTAATAAGTATACTTATAAAGGTGGTCAGTCAATGAAGCATTACGAAGATGGTAGAGAAACTCCCGGTTTTTTGCTTTGGCAAGTTTCAAAACTATGGCAAAGACACCTGGCAATTGCACTTAAAGAGCTAAACCTTTCAAATACACAATTTGTAATTTTGGGCAATATCGTGCGACTAGCACGTGAGCAAAGAATGGTGACTCAAATTATGGTTTCAGCAGCGACTAAAGTTGACCCGATGTCGACTTCCCACGTAATTAGTGTGTTGGAAAAGAAAAAGCTCGTAACTAGAATTGACCATCCAGAAGATAAACGTGCATATTACGTGCAGCCAACAGAAGAAGGTATCAATTTATCTGAGCAAGCGTTAAAGAAGGTTATAGAAACGCATGAGATTTTCTTCCAGCCACTTGAGGAGAACACGGAAATGCTGGTCACGCTCTTAATGAAGTTAATTGATAAAAATGATATCCCCTATACAACTGTCAACAAAAGGAAGGCTATTGCGATTAAGGAAACACAAGCCAAATAATGGCTCCATGAAGCCATGCTCTTCCAATTAGCTCCCTCATAGAGGATTTTTATAAAGGAGAGGAAAAACTATGAATCAAAGAACTTTGATGACCTGGTTCTCCACTATTGCTGGCATTCTGGTACTTGCAGGGGTAGTGTACGGTTTCTTCGGTCTTGGCATTCTGCCGGTGAATAAAGATGTCCTGTTGACCTGGGAGAGCGCAATCTATGGTGCAATCATGATGGGGTGGGGTACAACGCTTTTCTTTGTTGGCCGACTTGCCTTTCGCAGAAATGACGCGGAGCTGATGAAGGTTATGCTTTATGGGATAGCCGTATGGCTAATAGTAGAAGCATCGTTCTCAGCATACCTTGGCGTCTTCTTCAATGTCGGTGTAGACGTAGCAGTTCTCACATTATTCAGCCTCCCTTTGATATGGGGTATCCGCTACATAAAAGGCAAGCAAGATTTAGACAAAACGAAATCATAACCAAAGTTACCCTTACAACCGGAGGCATAGCTCTGGAAACGCATCCCCGGATTCACATTTATTCAAGCTCGCTTGAGAAGTTGCTGATCGTTTGCTAATAATCTTCTTTAGAGCTCAGTTCGCCAAGGTAATTATATAAAGGTGAGATCAGCTCAAACCCTGATATGAGGTCTTCAATTAACGAGTCGCTAAAAAGCTGAGCGTCAATTCCCCTGTTGCAGGCCAAATATAAGTTTCTTCTCTGATACCATTGAAGGATATCTTTGACATGGCACACTTTGGGCTTACTCTCATCAAGGATCCTTTTGTAGACCTCCCCTTCTATGACAAATAACATCTGGTTTGAAAAGAAACTGGTCGCTTTAAGAAATTTCTCGGGGTTTCTGTCGATCATTTCTCGGAATTTATCATCGTGCTTTTCGAGGCGCAGTAGTATCCCATTCCATATCTATACGAATAAGGGGCGATTTCAAAGAAGTGCGCTGGGGCATCTTGCCAGTTTTTATTAGGTCTTTTAAATGTGATCCACATCGTACGTTTGAAGGGCGACTTATTGTTGGAAAACCTTGTGTCTCGATAAATTCTTGAGATAGTCTTGCCAACCGCAGGACTCGTTTCAAAATAAGGATCAATTGAGGCCATAAAGGCACTTAAATCCATAACTAAATGGCGTAAAGGCTCCAATAAGAATTTCTCGTAAATATGCTTATTCTTCTCGAACCATACCTTGTCATTATTAATCTCAAGCCCGCTTAAGAACTCTATCGCCTCCAGGGAGAAGCCCCTAAACATGCGCTCTCTCTCGCTTCTCATAATTAATCCTTACGCCTCGTAACTACTTAGATTATCAAGAACTCGCTTAAGGTAAGACTCAAATCCTTCGATTTCTTTATTAGTGAACCCACCGTAGAACAAATCGATCATTTCATCTGATATTTGCGAATAGATGCTCCGAAGAGTTTTGTCTTTTTCAGTTAGCTCTATTACTATCCTTCGCCGATCTTCCTTAGATGGAATTCGAACTAAATAGCCGGAGTTCTCTAGCCTGTCAAGCATACTTGTAAGAGTTGATTTTCCAAGCGAAGTCTTCTTTGCCAACTCCTGAATCGTTATGCCGTCTCCCTGCCAAAGAGCGAATAGTATGCGTCCTTGGCCAGGATTGATCTCATTTAACTTGTAATGCTTTAACTTTCTAGAAAGAATACGGCCGGATAAGTAGTGTATTTTTGCGATAAGAAAGCCTGCTTGTCTTTTTCCTTGCATGGTCTCACTTGCCACTCCTTTATTGGGACGTAACAGAGGGGTTAAACTCCAAGACATCTAGCTGGTGATAATATCTTGCATAAGATGGCTTTAAGCCGAGTACGGTGTGGTCAGGGTCGTGTACCCCTTCTGGATAGTACATCTCCCACCCATCCTGCCAGATAGCTTCTTTTTCATCGCTGTCAGCTACAATCTCGATAGTTCCACCAAGCATTAACCCTCGAAACTCGCTTGGCTTGCAGTAGTAAGCCGCAACCTTAGGATTTTCTTTGATATGACCGATTTTTGATGAGGAGGTATTAGTTGAGAAATAGACCAAAAGATCATTGTCATGATCTTCAAATAGTTTATGTAATTTAGGAAACTGCGCTTTGCGTCTTAAGTTAAATACCGCCCGTGTATGAGGAAAACCATCGCTATCGATTGTAGTGAGAAAGGCCACTTCTGCTACTTCCATCAGTTCAAGACTAAGCCATCGTGCTTCTTTATCATTCATTAGATTTCCTTTCGATCGTTATATTTCTATATAGTATAGTTCTATATAGTATTATAATCAAGAGTTGCTACCTTAACGTAAGGAAGGTAATGTTTCATGGATTCTCTAGAAGATTAGAGCGAGGCTTAAAACAAAAAAATTATGGCCTTACTATGCCATAATCTACCATTTTTGCTCCCCCGGGTCCGCATTTATTCCAACTTCATACAGAAATTGCCAGTTTGACCGCCTAGGTGTCGTCAAGCATTCCGCGCCCGAGCCGAGGCATGTATCTGCCAGTGTTGCTCTTATATTTTATATAATTCTGTCCGTGCAGGTTTA
>DASQQM010000153.1:0-4144 GCA_035643475.1 Anaerolineae bacterium
AATACACGGCCACTATTTCCTCCTAACATTCATTGTAGCAGATTGCATATCCTACCCATTGTGGCGCCATAATGCAGGCCTCATGAGGTATCATGGGTGAGATGTGGCTGGATCGTCCGAAATCACGGCTATCTAATACTAGCCTGTTTACTACCTTATGCGTTAAAATTATTTTGTTTTAACCGATCGGAGTGGGATGAGAGCTTATCTTGATATAGAGACCTCATTTTCAAACGAGCTTACGGTAATCGGGCTCTATATAGCGGATAGCGGTGCCCTTATCCAGATGGTGGGTGGTGGCATAACACCAGATGGTCTGGAACGTTGTCTTAATGGTGTTGAGACGATTTACACCTACAACGGTAACCGCTTTGATATCCCCGTAATCCATCAAAACCTCGGTGTAAACCTGCGCCATTCCTATGAATCGTGCGATCTCATGTATGATTGCTGGAAGAATAACCTCAAAGGTGGGCTTAAGGCGGTTGAGAGAGCGCTCGGGATTAAAAGGAACATATTTGGGCGTGGTGATGACGACCCCAGGATGCTCTGGCGCCGGTACCGGCTGCACAGGAGCCTCGATGCGCTCGAACGGCTGCTCGAATACAATCGTGAAGACACCCTCAACCTCGTACTTCTAGAGAAATGCCTAAAAGATGGGTATAAATGTGAAGACTTACATGAAGTGCCTATCGGATCGTATATGAGATACATTTGACGCGGAACACGCATTCCGTGCTGTCACCGATCGCAGGACGGTGATCGCGGCCGCACGGTAACCAGTCGAGTGATGTTGTGTGAGCAGACGAAATATCCTTATCATCATCGCTTTTTTAATTGGTATTGCCATAGTGGCGTTATCCCTCTACGCAGTGCTGGCCGGGCAATTTACCCGCCCGAGAGAGACCACGACGGAGCCGGAGCGCAAGAGAACCGAGAAGCTTACGTGTCCGCTTACAGGTAGAGAAGTGGATATACAGCGGGGCAGGGTGCCCCTAGCGGTAGTTATCGATAACGTAAGACAGGCGAGGCCTCAATCGGGTCTCAACAGGGCCGATATCGTCTATGAGGTGCTCGCAGAGGGTGGGATACCGAGGTTTCTCGCGATCTATTACTGTGGGGGTAGAAGCGAGCAGCGTATCGGCCCGGTACGGAGTGCGAGAACATATTTTATAAGTATTGCCGAACAGTTCGATGCGGTTCTTGTGCATGCCGGTGGCAGCCCGCAAGCGTTGACGCAGATCAACGAGGGCAAAATACGAAGTCTTAACCAGTTTAAGTTCCCCAAAGCGTACTTCCGTGACCCAGCCAGAAGACCGCCCCATAATCTATTTACCAATACATCAAGGCTCCTGAATGTAGCTGAAGAGGTCGATTTAAGGGGGCCGGATACCATTAAAGGGCCGTTATTTAATGCGGGCGAGGTTTCGGGCAGCGAGGCGGGTACCATCCGCATATCGTACCCGACGACCAGGGTTACTTATGAATACGATTTGAATGCCAAGGAGTATTTGCGGTCGATGAATGGCGTGCCTCACCGGGATGCGGTCACTGGTGATCGCCTAAGGGCCAAAAATGTGATCATCCAATTTGCAGAGCACAGGGTGATCGATAGGGCTGGGCGCCTCGATATTGACCTAGTGGGAGAGGGAAGGGCAATCTTTTTTACTGGCGGCAGGCGCATGGAAGGGAGCTGGTCGAGGCAGTCAGAGACGGAGCCGTTTCGCTACGAGGACTCAACGGGGAATCCATTTAGGCTTGCCGCGGGACAGACGTGGGTGGAGGTCATAAGAAAAGATACGCCGGTTGAGAGTGGGAAGTAGCAGAGCGGAAATCCTGCAAGCGCGATAGAAGCGGCGCCATTCCGATATTCTCATTTGAGAATTCCTGTGATATAATCCTTATCAGGCCAGCAGGGCCGTAAAGCTGTGACATGCACAGCTTTTATTTATGTTTCCGGAGTGCAACATTCACAAGAGGAGGGATTCCCGAGCGGCCAAAGGGGACGGACTGTAAATCCGTTGGCGGAGCCTTCGCAGGTTCGAATCCTGCTCCCTCCACAGAAAATAGGTATGTGCCTCCTTAGCTCAACCTGGCAGAGCACTCGACTTGTAATCGAGAGGTTACCGGTTCGATTCCGGTAGGAGGCTCCAGAAAGTAAAGCCACTATTTTAAGATCCTATCGATAGTGGCTTTTTAACGAGTATCCATCAATCCCAGGTGGCCGGCATAATTATGCGGGTCCTGATCGAATATCCGCTTTTCCTCCTCGCTATGGAAATAGAACGTGGTTCCTTCATGTTCGCTTTTGTGCTCGGTCTTCTTCTCATCTATCGGCATTCGGCATACAGGACATACCGCCATCGATATCACCTACATCGTTAATCTCAATGTGATCTTACCCGCATGTGTCTCCTGGTAATCCTTATATTTTAGTCTATCTGTAACTCTTGTGCCGCAAGTCCTCCTAAACTCATCTAGTGCTGTGGCCGTCATGTTGTGTCGCTAAACTGCCCAGTAATCGATATAATTGATAACAGCATCTGGCGATAATACGGCATCTGAGTTGTGTTATGATTAGCTAGGATTTGTTTCGCACCCACGTAACGCTAAAGAATTAAAAGTAACGAAGCGTAAGGAGTTGAGCATCTAATTATGTTCCTTAATAAGAGGTGGTCAGGTAAAACGATCAAATTATGGTTCTATCTTATACCGATGCTAGTGTCTGGCCTGTTGGTTTCGTCACCTGCATTTGCTGTGGACAGCTGGAACGTCTTCCAGCACGATGCCCGGCACTCTGGCCAAAGCAGTTACAAGGCGCCTAAAACGCCTGATATATTATGGATCGTTCCCTTTGGGACGACCGGTAAGCCGACTACACCGATGGCCGTAGCTGAAGATGGGAGGGCTTTTGTAGGGGTTGATGTGACTTCAGCTGAATCGACCACGACCACAACATCCGAGCAGGCCGCAACGGGACATTCGGGCATATTCGCATTCAGTCCGAAAAAAAAGGTTCTCTGGGTCTCTAAGGTGACCGGGAAGGTATCCGGTCCACCGGCTATTGGAAAGGACGGGACCGTATACGCGGCCATAGGCAACAACCTTGTTGCCTTAAACGAGAAGGATGGCTCAACCCAGTGGCGGATCCCGCTTGACGGTAAATCAACCGGTGGGGTCATGGTCGGTAAGGATGGCACCGTCTACACTACCACGCTGGAGGGAAAGAGCCTATATGCGGTCTCCAGCGATGGCAAGCTTAAATGGAAGTACACTAGCGACGGCAAGATAGGTGGCTCTCCAGCAATCGGCAGCGACGGCACCGTTTATTTTACCACGCAGAATTTGAGCCTGTACGCTATTGGCTCCAATGGTTCTCTAAAGTGGAGGTATGGGGTTACCGAAAAGGGTACCAACTCTCTAACAGCGCCAGCTTTAGCAACGGATGATACGATCTATTTTGGGGCAGGTAGGTATGAGGGGACGCCCGGCGAGGAGTTCCTGTATGCAGTCAGCCCGGATGGCAAGCTGAAGTGGCGCTTTAAGACAGAAGGTAAGAAAGTTACCATGCCTGCGGTCGCAAAGGGTGGCACTATAATCGTAGGATCTACTACTCTAAATTACACTGAGGATAGAAGCCTCACCGTAGGCGATAGCTATGTTCAGGCCATCAAGCCAGATGGCACGTCGAAATGGGCGGCCCAAACCCGTGATGATGAGGTGATCGGCGCACCGATCATCGATGCTAGCGGCGACATATATGTAAGCTCACCCGATTGGTACCTTACGTGCCTTACAAAGGAAGGCATTATGAGGTGGAGGGCAAAGATTGGCGGTAAGGTAGCGATTGGACCGAAAGGTGCCCTCTATATAGCGGCAAATTCCTCGGTAGCCGCTGTCGGTGAGAAGGATGTGGATAAGGTGGCGCACCAGGTTCAGGAGAATCTGGATAACAGCGAGCCTGGAGCGGGCAGCACATTATCACTGCTTGTATATGCGATTCCCGTAATCGTTGTTCTTGGCATGGGATACTTTTTTAGATCGAGGACGGGGTCGAAGGACGAAAGTGCAGAAGAGTAACCATAAGAAATAGTGCGGTTGCTGTGCGAGCTGATCGGGATGCGCGTCTTAAAGATATTATTTA
>DASQQM010000154.1:0-3603 GCA_035643475.1 Anaerolineae bacterium
ATACGCTTGTCAAGCTAAAGAAGGGCACCGACAAAGCTGTGGCGATTGCTAAGGTCAAGCAACTAATAAAAGGGACGCAACTTGAGGTGAGAACACATAAGCAGATTGCAGATACGATGGACAGGTTTATGGCAGCGCCTATGCTCTTCCCATCATTAACATTCAACATAGCTGTTCTAGTTAGCCTGCTTGGGTTAATCAACACCATTGCTATAGGTGTGCTTGAGCGGCGCCGTGAGATTGGCTTGATTAAAGCAATTGGCGGCACACGTGGCCAGGTTAGATTAACGATTACCTTAGAAGCTGTTCTTACCTCATTAGTCGGCACTATATTTGGTGTGTTGATTGGCACCGGTATTGCCGTTATCTTGTTTAAATCTATATCTGCTATCAATGATATTAAGCCCACCTTTTTTTCTTTCCCTGTAATAGTAACTTCGTTTCCCGTAACGACAACCGCTGTTCTCTTCGTGATGGTGATTATAGTATCTATAATAGGTGCACTTATACCGGTACGTCTTGCCAATAAGGTTACACCAGTAGAGGCGTTAAGGTTCGAGTAGCTAGTAGGTCAAGGGCATTGTTTAGATGTTGGCTTAAGGAGGCAACGTTGTTATCCATAAATCATTTATCGGCACGACAACTATTAATACGAAAGGGAAGAACCCTTCTCACCGGGATGGCAATTGCGCTCGGGGTGGCGAGCATCTTTGGGATGCTGGTTTTGGCCACAAGCAGCTCACTTGCAATGGAGAGGATGATGCGATCGGGGTTTGGCTTTGCTGACATACAGGTCAATGCTGACCAACCCGAGGATAGCGGAAAAATTGCCGAAAGGATAAGCAAGCTTCCCGGCGTTAAGGGAGTCGCTATCGAGAAGATGGCGTTTGTTAATGATTCTAAAGGCCGTAAAACCCAATTTAATATCAAGGCAATCGACTCCGAGAATCCGATGGCATCGCGGCTCTATCCGCTGGGGGAGGGACGCTTGCCCAAGTCAAATAAAGAAATTGCCCTTCCGATCGAACTCGCCAGAGATAAGCGCTATCGGTATCGCATCGGGCAGACGTTCCCGCTTCCTTTAGCTGGTGGGATAAAGAAGCTTACAATAGTTGGGTTTATTAAGAGCACATCGGCTAACGTTTCCAGTGAGGTCGGAGTTTATGTATCTGCTGCTTTTTTAGGTAGAGCTGCAGCTAAGGGTATGTTTGGCAATATGTCAACGATAAGCGTGGTCCTTAAAAACGGCGCTTCACAGAAAAGACTTGCGACCATGATAAAGAAAATGGATGGCGTGGCGGACGTTGGTACTGAAGAGAGTATTCTTAAATCGATACGCCAGTTGAAGAAACAGAACATACAGTTTTTTGGGATATTGGGCGGCATCTCACTAGTGGTTGGCGGTGTTTTAATGTACACGGCCTTTGCAATAATGGCGACCGAGCGAGAGCGTGAGTTTGGGCTGATGAAGGCGGTTGGGGCTACCAGGCGCTGGGCTAGACGCCTGGTATACCGAGAGGCGATGCTTTTAGGTGTATTATTTTCGCTTCTCGGTATCTGCCTTGGATTTATTTTAAGTTATCTTTTGATTTCGGTTGGGACTAGGCCGACAACCGGGGTCCCGATGATAAGTGGTTTAGATGTATCAGATCTAACCGTTACACCCTTGGTTGTTGCTATCAGTCTGGTCGCCGGGATAGGCACCACGCTGTTCTCGGCATTTCTCCCGGCGAGGAGAGCTGCCACAATCTCACCGCTCTCTGCGATTCGGCCGCAACCGGCATCTGAGCAAAAGGTAAGTAAGGCTCGCTGGGTTGGTGTACCTGTGATCCTTGTTGGCGCGATATTATTTTACTGGTATACGGTAGTCATAACCCCGGATGATGCCAGATTCTTAATCGCTATTGCGGGCGCTGTGGGTGTTTATCTGGGGTTGGCGATATTTATGCCAATCGTAATAGGGCCTATCTTTAATCTGTTTGAACGATTATCGTCTTGGAGACTGGGAGCGGTTAGTAAGCTGGCATTTAAGAGCATGGGGAGACAAAGTGTGCGCTCTGCCAGGACGGTCACTTCAATTCTCATTGGCATATCCCTTGTTTTTCTGGTTGCAGTATTTACGACGGGTTCGGTCGCCCAATCGCGCCGTATTGCGGAGCAGCAGGTAAAGTATGAGTTCGTCATCTCTATGCCGCAGAATCAACCGCAGGTGTCGCCGATCCCAAAAGACGTAGTTAGGAGGGTTCGAAAGCTCTCCGAAGTCGATCAAGCCACAGGTATCGGCTGGGGGGATGTTAAAGCGGTTAAGAAGGACCCTCATAGCTCTAGCGATAGGAAGAAACCAGGACCTAACGCTTTGTGTACAGTTAATACTTTAGATCCTGTGGCATTCCCAAAGGTATCAAAGCTTTTCTTTGCAAAAGGGGTGGATAGCGACCAGGCGTGGGAAAAGCTCGGTGGTAGGTATGTTTTTGTTAGCAAGCCCTGGGCGGATATGATAGCAAAAGTGAAGCCCGGGGATACTATAGAGGTGTTTGCAAAGGGCGATACGCCCACTGAATTTAAGGTTCTTGCCTATGCCGATGGGCACGTTTTCGGCTCACACTTGGCGATGGGAAATATCTATATGTCTCAGGAAAATGCCAGGCGCTTCCTGAACATCGGCGAGGACCGCCAGGTTCTGGTTAAGTTGAAACCCGGCGCGAACAGAAACGTTACGCGTGCAAAGATCATGTCCCTGTTAGAGGGGACAGAGTACGATATCATACCCGACACACAGATCTTCACCACGTTGGAGAAGCAGAGCAAGGGGGGAGCACAGGGGTTCTTCTACCCGTTCTTTGGAGTAGCTGTCTTTATAAGCCTTCTTGGTGTGATCAACGTTATCGCTATAAGTGTACTCGAGCGCCGGCGCGAAATAGGTCTGATTAAAGCGATTGGTGGTACAGGTAAGCTGGTAAGCTTATCAATTATACTCGAAGCGGTTCTTATCTCAGTAACGGGAACCATCATTGGTATGGCGATTAGTACCGGCATCGCCGCTATCTTCAATAAGGCCATACACAAAGATGACATAATCCCTTCTGTGTTCATATTTCCTCTCGAGGCGTCTGTTGTGCTTTTAGCTATAGTGATTCTGGTATCGGTACTAGGCGCTATCATGCCTATTCGCATGGCCAAGAAGTTTACTCCGGTAGAGGCGTTGCAGTTTGAGTGATTTTTGAAGTTTCAAGGGATGTGCAGATGACCTACACTCTCTTACATGGCAAGTGATGGGTCTTAACTATCATCCAGAGGGCACCCAACTGGCTGATATCTAACACTTTCAGCGCGTTTAAATCGATTACTGATGGGATACATGAATATCTATTATGGCTGCCATTTTTGATGTGGGTCGTCACTTTACACCGGAGCAGATGAGCAGGCTAAAAGAGATAGCCGAGCACTTAGCCATGCATGCCGAAGAAATAGTGAACAGCTGGGTGGATAAGCAGAGGTCTTTTGAGGTCACGCCGGCGATTCCGAGGGAGAAGCTGCTAGCCCTCTTTACAACGCTCTTCTATGGTACTCTTGATGCGCTGCAGACGGGCAACATAAGCCAGT
>DASQQM010000155.1:0-12349 GCA_035643475.1 Anaerolineae bacterium
ACCTATAGAGTATGTCGGGGGGTATTTCGGAACATATAGGGTGTTGTTGTCGGATCTGGTCATACTTTCAATGTGTGAGCCCCCTTTAGCAGAGAAGGCAAAGGTCAAACAGATTGATGAGGTAGTAAGGAAAATTAAGCCAGGAATTAAAATCGTTCACACCATTTTTAGGCCGAAGCCGCTGCATCCGATTGCCGATAAGAAGGTTTTCTTAACTACCACCTCTCCAGCGTCCATGAAGGGCAAACTCGTCGGCCATTTGGAGAAAGAATATGGCGCTGAGGTAGTCGGGGTAAGCAACAATCTCTCGAATAGAAAGGTTTTACGAGAGGAGATCGAGTCGGCGAGAGGTAAATTTACGGTGCTTCTAACTGAGCTTAAAGCGGCTGCAGTGGATGTGGTAACAAGTATAGGTTTAGATCTCGGTCTAGAAGTTATCTATCTAGACAATTTGCCGGTGACAATTGAGGGAGACGGAGAACTCGAAGAGCTTGTTGATTGGATCGGCAATAGGGCTAGGGCTAATTTTGCACGTAGGAAGAGAAGTTATGAGGGACAGCGATAAAAGCTATCAAATAGTTATAAGTGATGATAAGCATGGATTGCCCTATTCTAAGGGGCTGATGGCCTCGTCCCTAATGGCAACCGGGCTTCCACCGAGCCGTTCCTATAAGATCGCAAGGCTGATAGAAGAGCATTTGATGAACAATGGAAGGTTCTCCATCAAGGTGGACGAGTTACGCGAAGTGGTCTACGAGCTACTCCTCTCACATGAGGGCAAGGAGTATGCGGATACCTATAAGCGTTGGCAGGCGCTTCTCAACCTAGTTCGTCCAATGATAGTATTGATTGGGGGAACTACTGGTGTTGGTAAGTCAACGATTGCTACTGAGGTAGCCCACCGCCTGGGAATTACCCACGTAGTGGCCACCGATTCGCTCAGAGAGGTCATGCGGGCTATCTTTTCAAAGGATCTGATGCCATCGCTTCACGAATCCACGTTCCTGGCCTGGAAAGCGATCAACCAACCACTTGAGAAGGACCCATTGATCGCCGGATTCAGGGAGCAGGCTAAGGTTGTCGCTGTTGGAATACGGGCTGTAATCGATAGAGCGATCAGAGAAGGACTTAACGTTGTGATTGAGGGCGTTCATGTGGTTCCCGGTTTTATAAATAGTTCTCTATGTGAAAAAGCCTTTATAGTGCCGATGATTATAGCAGTCGATGATGAGGATCTTCACCGGAGTCACTTCTATATACGGGAGTTGCAGACTGAAGGTTTCAGGCCATTCGAGCGCTACCGTGAGAATTTTGATTCGATACGAAAGATAGGAGGCTACATCGAGAGATTGGCGGAACAGTACTGCATACCGGTGCTCTCCAGCCACAATCTCGATACAACGATAACTGCGGTTCTAACAGAGGTCTTGAATCATGTACTGGGTCCTCCCGAAGACAAGGGCATAGAGCACCTGCCTGTTGTTGAGCGAGAGAATCCTGAGTAATTAAGTACCTACTCTGGTATGGCAATGGATGGTTCTAATGTAACTTCCTCAGGAGGTATATATGAAACTTTTTATCGATACCGCTAATATTGAACATATTAAAGAGATGTACTCGCTTGGTATTATTAGCGGTGTAACAACCAACCCTACGCTTTGCAGTAAGGAAGGGATGGATTTTAAAACCTCAATAGCTGAGATCGCGTCAATCGTGGATGGGCCGATAAGCGCCGAAGCTGTGAGCTTAACGAGGGATGGGATAGTCCAGGAAGGGCGAGAACTTGCCACTATTGCCCCAAATGTAGTTGTAAAAGTTCCGATGATGGAGGAGGGGATTGCGGCAACCAAGGTACTGAGCTCGGAGGGAATCAAGGTGAATATGACGCTCATCTTCTCGGCCAACCAGGCGCTACTGGCGGCCCAGGTGGGTGCAGCATATGTAAGCCCATTCATCGGCCGTCTTGATGATATAGGGCATGATGGTGTCGAGATACTTGACAGTATCGGTTCAATCTATGATATTTATGGTATCGATACAAAAATCATATCAGCTAGTATTAGACATCCTCTCCATGTAACTCAATCCGCATTAGCGGGCGCAGACATAGCGACGGTTCCGTACAGTGTGCTTAAAGCAATGATCAAGCATCCTCTTACGGATATTGGAATCCAAAAATTCCTCGAGGATTGGAAGGTACTTCAGGAGACTGCGTCGTCAATAAAGTAAAAGGTCGCCCAACACCTAGAATTTACCGTGGGAGGAAAATTATTTTGGTCAGTAAAGAAGGTGAAAAAGTGGATAAAATGCAATTAGAATCAAAGACCTTAGCAGAGCTACGACCGATCGCATTGGAGTTGGGCATCAGTGGTGTTTCTACAATGAGGAAAGGTGAGCTAATCGGCGCGATTGTCGAAGCGCAGCAGAAACGCGGCGGGAATTCAGAACCCGGCAGGGGGGCGAGTACTCCGCGCATAGCCGGGGAGGCAAAACCCGCCACCGTCATAGAGCCCAAGGCTGCAGCTCCACGAGCTGAAGGAAGGTCTGAGCCAAGAATTCAAGTAGTGGAAGAGCCACGCGAGGAGAGACTTCTCACTAGGAAGGGGATTCTGGATATACTCGGTGAGGGGTATGGCTTTCTAAGGACCCAGGGGTACTTGCCGAGCGATGGTGATATTTATGTTTCCCTATCGCAGATCAGGCGTTTTAACTTGAGGCGAGGCGATGAAGTTGAGGGTCAGGTACGACCGCCAAAGGATACCGAAAAGTACAATGCCTTGCTTAGGATTGAGGGAGTAAACGGCACAGAACCTGAAGCAGCTCGCTCACGCGCGCAATTCGAATCATTAACTCCGATATATCCGAATGAGAGGCTTCGTCTTGAGACCAGATCGTTTGATACAACGACGAGAATTATCGATCTCGTCGCCCCGATCGGGAAAGGACAGAGGGGTCTTATAGTATCGCCACCCAAGGCGGGGAAGACCACCATACTAAAGCAGATTGCAAATGCAATAACTACGAACAACCCGGAAGTGCATATGATGGCACTTCTTGTGGATGAGAGACCGGAAGAGGTAACCGATATGGAGCGCTCCATCCAGGGTGAAGTGGTAAGCTCTACATTCGATCAGCCGGCTGATAACCACGTTGCAGTTGCTGAGCTCGTACTCGAACGGGCAAAGAGGTTGGTCGAGCACGGACGTGATGTTGTCATAATGCTCGACAGCATCACTCGATTGGCAAGGGCCTACAATTTAACCACCCCGGCTAGCGGAAGGATCCTCTCAGGCGGCGTTGATTCAACGGCGCTCTTTCCGCCGAAACGATTCTTCGGTGCCGCCCGGAATATCGAGCACGGTGGCAGCATGACGATCCTCGCTACTGCGCTTGTTGAGACCGGTAGTCGCATGGATGATGTTATCTTTGAGGAGTTCAAGGGTACCGGCAATATGGAGCTCCACCTCGATAGGCGACTCGCCGACAAGAGGGTATTCCCGGCTATTGATATCGATAAGTCCGGCACGAGAAAGGAAGAGCTCATATTGCCATCAGATGAGGCGCAGCTTATATGGAAACTTAGAAGAGTGCTGCACGCACTTGATCCTGGGGCGGCAATCGAGCTTCTTATCGATAAGATGAAGGAGACCAAATCCAACCAGGAATTCTTGATGCAGATTGCAAAAACAAGGTAAGACTGGTGCTGCAGTGCTGCAGTGTTTGCAGTGCTGCAGGAACCGGTTAATTTAGATTGATAGGGTTATCGGATAATCACTTAACTTAAAGATGTAACGCTAAGCAAGCACGACGCCCTTGATGTCTTACCCGCGTCTTCATTTGAGTTATCTACAATACCGCAGCGTAGGTGGTCGACCGCAACATTAATTATTGTCAACCCCTCTCTGCCATGTTAACATTAGTGGAGTTTAGCCGATGTTTAAAGGTTCACGGCAGCTGGCCTAATGTGCTGTGAACTATTTTTTTGGAGGTGTAAAGGTTGAAGAAAGGAATTCATCCGGATTATATCGAATCCAGGGTGTCATGTTCATGTGGCGAGACCTTCGTAACCCGCTCGACCAAGTCAGAGCTGAAGGTAGAGCTCTGCTCAAAGTGCCACCCGTTCTATACCGGAAAGCAGAAGCTCGTCGACAGCGGCGGAAGGGTACAGCGTTTTCAGAAGAAGTATGGGCTTAAGGTAACCGAGTCAGAGGCGGATACAGTAGAAGTTAGCGAAGAAGCGTAAACGAATTATGGCCAAACAATTTTTCGGTGGACAGGCAGTCATTGAGGGCGTCATGATGAAGGGCCCGAAGCATTGGAGCCTCGCCATAAGGACGCCCGATGGTAATATTGTTAATGTTGACGAGCGCTTTAATTCTATTGGCGATCGCTGGTCTATTTTCAAAATGCCCCTTTTTAGGGGCATTGTAGTATTAATAGAAACCCTAATTCTCGGGATAAAAACGCTCTCTCTCTCGGCAAATCTCTCCCTCGGCGAGGAAGAGGAGGACATTACCCCGAAGCAGATGGCGGGAACGTTAGCGCTGGCATTTGTCTTCGTTGTTGGCCTGTTTATGGTGCTTCCTCTCCTCATCACCAAGTACCTCACAACAGCAGCAGCTTCAATAGCTGATAATCGCTCTCTGTTTGCCCTCATAGAGGGTATGTTTAGGATATCGATATTTCTCCTCTACATACTGGCGGTATCACGTGTACGTGATATCCAGCGCGTTTTCCAATATCACGGAGCAGAGCACAAGGCCATTCATACATTTGAGGCCGGTGAGGAATTGACGCCGTCTAATGCCGCCAAATACAGCACGCTTCACATCAGGTGCGGGACGGCCTTCATGCTAATCGTGATGGTCGTAGCTATACTCAGCTTCCAGTTCCTCCCAACGGGGAATATTCTCGCGAGGCTTGCCGGTAAGTTGCTCCTTCTCCCGGTGGTTGCCGGGATATCGTATGAGGCGACCCGGATCGCGGCTAGATACGAAAATTCCCCGATTACAAAAATCCTGATGTGGCCAGGTCTTATGCTCCAGAAATTGACCACTAGAGAACCTGATGAGTCCCAGCTCGAGGTTGCACTTTATGCTCTGAGTAGCGTCCTGCAGGCGGAAGGGGTCACAGATGCCGTGCAGGAGAAGCAGGAAAAAATGGGTGAACCGGTGAATGGATTTTCAAGCCCTTGAAGACCGATGCAATAAGCTTGGGGCAATGTTAACTAAGCTTATGAAGTCAAGGGATACTAGTTAATTAATTCTCCTAGCGATAGATTAGCTAATGCATTTTCCAGTTGCATGAAGCTCTTTCGTTCTCGACCTAACATCTCATTAACCCTCCTAGCCGAGCATTACGACGGAGGCGGATAGTAGTCGCTATCTGCATTAACAGAACCCCATTAACCGATTCACCGATACATTCATGTTTACTGGCCTCTACTCTTCCAGTATAATTAATAAGGTTATAGACATAACAGGTGAGATATCATGTTTGAAAGATTACAGGAATATTTAAATACGTACAACGAAATAACGGAGAAGCTAAGCGACCCGGCGGTCTTAAGCGATCAGAAGCAGTATCGCGAGTACGCAAAGGCCCATGCCGGGATGACGCCCCTTGTTAATCTTATCAAGCGATTGGAAGAGCTGGAGAAAGGGATAGCTGATGCCAGCGATCTGATCAAGGGCGAGAAGGATCAAGAGATGCAAGAGTTTCTCCGCACCGAGCTTCGTGCGATGGGCGAGGAGAAGGAGAGCATCGAAGAGGAAATAAAATTCTTGCTAGTTGCGAAGGACCCCAACGATGAGAAGGATATTATCGTTGAGATCAGGGCTGGTGCTGGTGGCGATGAGGCGAGCCTTTTTGCCGGCGACCTCTACAGGATGTACACGCGCTATGCGGAGTCGCACGGTTGGCGAACGCAGCTTCTCAGCTCGAGCCCATCGGATATGGGTGGTTTTAAAGAGGTAATTTTCGAGGTTAAGGGCGATGGGGCATATAGCAGGCTCAAGTTCGAGTCCGGGGTTCACCGGGTCCAGAGGATACCCGTTACTGAATCTGGCGGAAGGATTCACACCTCGACCGTGACTGTTGCCGTGCTTCCTGAGGCTGAGGAGATCGAAGTTGAGATCAATCCGAACGATGTTAAAGTTGATGTCTTTAGGTCTAGTGGGCCGGGCGGTCAGTCGGTAAATACTACAGACTCTGCGGTCCGTGTAACCCATCTACCCACGGGCATGGTCGTGTCGTGTCAGGATGAGAAGAGCCAGATACAAAACAGGGAGCGCGCCATGACCATTCTCAGGGCGCGGCTTTACGAGAAGCTTATGGAAGAGCAGCAGGCGGAGCTTGCTGCGACGAGACGACTTCAGGTCGGTACAGGTGATCGCAGCGAGCGGATCAGAACCTATAACTTCCCGCAGGGAAGGGTTACTGACCACCGAATCTCCTTTACAATCCACAACCTGCCGGCAGTCATTGAAGGCGACATCGATGAGCTCATCGATGCGCTTACGGCAGCCGATAAGGCGGAGAAGCTAAAGCAGGTGGTATAATGGCTGCTGTGAAAACCTTTACTATCGGAGAGGCAATTAATTGGGCCACCCTCCAACTTGAGGGTGGCTCTTTATTCGGAGCCCGGGTTGAGGCCGAAAGAATTATTAGTGATGCAACTGGGCTGGCAAGGGCAGAGCTTTATTTAAATAGGGAGCGCACGTTATGTGCTCCGGAATGCGATTTTATTGAATTAGCTGTCGCTAAGAGGCTAAGCGGGGTACCGCTGCAGTACGTCCTCGGGCACCAGCAGTTCAGGTTTCTCGATTTGGTATGCAGGGAAAATGTACTTATCCCGAGGCCTGAGACCGAGCTCCTAGTTGAAGAAGCTCTGGTCGAGCTTAGGTCGCTCGGTGGTCCAAGGCTTGTTATGGATATCGGCTGCGGTACCGGTGCCATAGCGTTAAGTATAGCGCACGAATATAGCGACGCATTTATCTACGCCACCGATGTGTCACCAGCGGCAATTGAGCTGACCGGCGAGAATGCTCGGCGTAGCGGACTCTCTGCAGGGGTCCAGATAATCCAATCCGATTTGTTTAAAGATATTGGTGACCTTAGAGGTCGGCTCGATATGGTGGTCTCAAATCCACCATACATACCCCACGGCGAGCTGGGCTCACTTCAGAGGGAGGTCCAGTTTGAGCCAAACCTAGCGCTGGATGGCGGAGAGGACGGCCTCAATTTTTACCGCGCTATCGTAGAGCACTCCCCCGAGTTTTTGAAGCCCGGTGGGATACTCCTGTTAGAGGTCGGGTTCGGGCAGGCGGCTGAAGTTGCCACCTTATGTAATGATACGGGCCATTTCACACGTATCGATGTGAAAAAAGACTACCAGGGAATTGAGCGGATTATTAAGGCGAAAAGGGGGTAGGCGTGCTCGCTTTTAAGCCACGGCAGACGAGGATCATCAAGGTAGATCCGGAGAATCCGGGAGAGGAAGACCTCATACCGGTTGCTGATGCAGCCAGGGAAGGTGAATCAGTCGTTTTTCCTACTGATACGGTCTACGGCATAGGGACGAATTCGCTGCTGCCGGAGGCGGTGCTGGAGATATTCCGGGTTAAGGAGCGTCCGGCGGATAAACCGCTGATACTTCTCGTGGCGGACCCCGAGGATGTCCGCGAGTACGTCGCCGACATAAACGAAGCAGCAGAGCGGTTGATCAGCGAGTACTGGCCGGGGCCCCTGACATTGATTTTTAAGAAATCGCCAGTGGTACCGCCTGAGGTTACAGCTGGTGGCGATACTGTCGGTGTGCGATGCCCCAATAATCCAGTTGTAAGGATGTTGGTACGTCTCGTTGGGGTGGCACTGGCAACTACGAGCGCAAATATCGGGGGGCGGCCCAGTCCAAGAAATGCCGATGAGGCCGAGGAAAACTTATGGGGTCGCGTCGCGTATATAGTAGATGGCGGGGAGACAAAGCTGGGGATTGAATCCACTGTGCTGGATCTCTCCTCTGATGAGCCAAAGCTTGTAAGGGAAGGATTCATTCCCTGGAGTGAATTGAGGGAGAAGCTAGGTCGGTGACAATAAACCCTCGCCCCTTTACAAGGCCGTAAGCAGCGGGGTATCCTTTCATAACAGGATTAGTTAATTATGAGCGCGGAAAGGCGGTACGCTCAGTTGAAAGTTGTAATAGGTGCAGATCATGCCGGATATAGCCTCAAAGAGGAGCTAAAGGAGGTTCTCCGGCAGGAAGGCATCGAGTTTTTGGATATAGGGACTATGAACGGCGAGGAATCGGTGGATTATCCGGATTTTGCCGAGCAGGTTGCTCGAAAGGTTGCCACCGGCGAGTTTGACCGGGGTGTAGTTATATGTGGCACCGGGATTGGTGTTGCGATTGCCGCCAATAAGGTGAAGGGCATTCGGGCTGCAAACTGCAGCGATCCGGTATCGGCCCGGTTCAGCCGCGAGCATAACGACGCCAACGTGCTAGCGGTTGGTGAACGGATAATTGGCCCAGCCATCGCCCGGGAAATACTAAAGGTCTGGTTAAACACCGACTTCGAGGGCGGAAGGCATGCCAGGAGGGTTAACAAGATAGGCGATATTGAGGAACGATCAGGAGTGAGCGAATGACATTAAGGATAAGCGATCCGGAAATATGGCGGGCGGTTCGCGATGAATTGGTCCGGCAGCAGAATACACTCGATCTTATCGCGTCGGAAAACTATGCAAGCGAAGCCATACTCGAAGCGCAGGCTTCGGTGTTGACAAATAAATATGCTGAAGGCTACCCAGGAAAGCGCTATTATGGAGGCTGTGAGTTTGTCGATACGGCCGAGGACATCGCTCGCAGGAGGGCGATGGAGCTTTTTGGTGCCGAGTATGCCAATGTCCAGCCGCACTCCGGGTCGCAGGCCAATACCGCCATCTATCTTGCACTGCTTAAGCCGGGTGATACGGTGATGGGGCTTATGCTCTCACACGGCGGGCACCTAACGCATGGAAGCCCAGCTAATATCTCCGGCCAGCTCTATAATTTTATCGCCTACGGTGTTAGCTCAGAGACGGAACAGCTGGATTATGATGATATCCGCAGGCTTGCCCTAGAGCACAAGCCGCGCATGATAGTAACCGGTGCAAGCGCCTACCCGAGAATCATCAATTTCGAGGCGTTTCGCTCGATAGCCGATGAGGTCGGGGCGTACCTCATGGTCGATATGGCTCATATTGCCGGTCTAGTTGCAGCCGGGGCCCATCCAAGCCCGGTGCCCTATAGCGATGTCGTCGCTAGCACGACCCATAAAACGCTGCGCGGACCGCGCGGGGGGTTAATACTGGCGCGCGAGAAGTACGGTAAGGCCCTTGATAAGGCGGTGTTTCCGGGAACGCAGGGCGGCCCCCTTATGCATACCATCGCCGCTAAGGCTGTCTGCTTTAAAGAGGCGATGGCGAAAGAGTTCAAGGTCTACTCTGAGCAGATCGTGATCAACGCTAGGGCAATGGCCGCCACTCTTATAGAGCGGGGGTTCAGGATATGCTCGGGTGGCACCGATACCCACCTTATGCTCGTTGATCTAACGAATAAAGGGATAACTGGCCTTGATGCCGAGCAGGCACTCGCATCGGTCGGAATCATCGCCAACAAGAACACGATCCCGTTTGAGACCCGGAGCGCCTCAGTAACGAGTGGTATCCGCCTCGGCACACCCGCGATAACGACGCGGGGTCTTAAAGAGGAAGAGACGCGCCACCTCGCTCACCTCATCGCCGATACGCTCGAAGGTATGGAAGATGAGGATACTCTGAGAAGGGTGGCCGCTGAGGTGAAGCAGTTGTGTAAAGCGCATCCAATCTACACCGGGATTAATAAAGAGTTGGTTAATAGCTAAGCAGAAGGTAATTTGGTTTCGGCATACAAATAAGGTAATTTCAGAACTAAGAAGTTCTACGTCTGGGAACTGGCGTAAATTTACGAAGGAATACAGGATGCAGTCAATTAGCAAGTAAACCTAGTGGTTGCTTGTTAAGGAGTCATAGTAAGTGGAAGAATTCTCTCTACCAGTCTTAGTATTTATCTCGTTCCCTGAAGCAATCCTAATGGCGCTGCTCGGCTTATCAATAATAGGTATCAGGCCAACCATAAAACAACTTCTTTTATTCGGGTCTGCCCAAGCAATTTTTGGTGTTACTACTCGCATGCTCCCTTTCCCCTTTGGGATTCACTCAATTCTGCAGTTTGTCACCTTTTCTGTGCTGGTGTATCTAATAATGTTTATCCCGTATCGGATTAGCCTTCTAGTAACGTTACTAGGGTTTATTATCTCGGGTATCGCGGAGGCTATACCGGTCTTCCTTCTGTTTAAACTGACAGGACTTGACCTTTCAGATCTTCTTCATAATGGTTGGCTTCGGGTGTACTTTTTTATCCCCAGCGCTATTACTGCGATATTGGTTATTCTATTGATCCATCGCTTTGATGACAAACTAGCCAAGTATCGAAGTTTGGTAGTTACGCAAGAGCCGAATCGATCGCTTAAAACGGAGAAATCATTTAATCTAGTCAGCCTTTTTCTCTTCTACAACCTGTTGGTCTTCGTCCTGCTTACGTTATTTTATATGAGCACCGGTAGTGGCTCAGTCCCAAAAACCATAATCTCTGTCCACTCGCTGCTAACCCTGCTGATCGCAATTCTATCGATGGCTATGGTTATCATAATCAGGCGAGTGTTAGCGCTCATTGAAGACGAAGCCGAGGCTGAGGCTAAGCTAGACTCCCTTCAGCATGTTGAGGAGCTCGTGGGCACGATTCGAGCACAACGCCATGACTTTGGCCATCACCTACAAGTTGCCTACGGACTGCTTGAAGTTGAGGCCTATCAAGAGGCAAAGCAGTACATTAAAAATAACGTCTCAGAGATTGCAACTACCTTAGAGCTAGTAAAGACGGATAACCTGGGAATCACCGCTCTGCTGTACACGAAGAGTGGCTTGGCAGAACTAAAAGATATTGCATTAGGGGTACGTATTGAAACCAGCCTTAAACACCTACCGTTAGAATCAAGAGATGCCAATATAATCCTTGGCAATCTACTCGACAATGCCTTTGAGGCAGCCTCTTTGGTGCCAGTAGATAAAAGGCATGTTACGCTAACGGTATCAAGGAATCAAGAGGACTATATCTTTGAGGTGAAAAACTCTGGGTCCCCCATAGACCCTGAGCTCATCGACAGCATCTTCACCCCAGACTTTTCTACCAAGGGTGAGGGACGGGGTGTAGGCCTTTACAGCGTCAAAAGGCTTGTAGATAAATATGATGGTAAAATAGAAGTAACAAGTGACTCAGACTATGTGTCTTTTAGGGTATATATTCCTTATAAAAACTAGCTTGAGGAGTTATATAGATGGCCGCTCTAAGAGATGTTGCTTCAGGCTTTGCTCATTATTTAGCCGGCGAGCTCAGCTTTGATCAAAAAACTACTGATACGATCCGCTATGGGATGGAAATACTCCTGGGGGCTATAGTACAAGGCGTAATTATCATAGGAGCATCTTATTTGTTGGGAATCATGCCGTATGTTGTGGTGGCATTGGGTACATTGAGCATCCTTAGATTACTTTCCGGTGGGGCTCATTTTAGCACATTTGGGCGCTGCACAGTATTTAGCACTTCTATGGCCATGTCAGTAGGGTATTTGGCTATTGCGGTTACCCCTTACATGGACAAAAAAGCGGTGGCGCTATCGGTGGCACTGACAGCCTTTATAGCGCTATATCTTGCCAGCAGATGGGCCCCGGTCGACAGTCCCAGCAAACCAACCACGAGGGAGGATAAGAGAAGAGCGTACAAGAGGCTCTCTTCACTCTACGTTGTTTTCTGGGCCATAATTGTAACCTTGATTGTCTTCGTCTACGGCGGTAGGCCACCAATACTTTCACTTATTCTAGCAAGTACCGGCGGTCTTATTGCACAACTATTTAGCTTGCATCCTTCCGGCCGCCGTTTCGTAGGTGCTGTTGACGACGTGCTCAGTAAATGTAGTATAAGGAGGTGAGAACATGCTGCGGCAGATGAAATTTAAATTCCTTTCTGCCATAGCTACCATAGCTCTTGCAGTGGCTATTTCTGGGACGCAGCCGGCGAGCTGGTGGGTCCTTTACCAGCCCGAGGTGCCAGAGCACCTCAAGGATGGCTAGGGCTGCCTGTAAGAAGGATGTGGGTGTGTGCTAAGGATCATACTAGCCGAAGATGACCCCTCCATGAGGTTAATCCTAAGAAGGGTTATCGAGAAAGTCTCAGAACTAGAGGTAGTAGCAGAAGCAGAAAATGGCGCTCAGC
>DASQQM010000156.1:0-2265 GCA_035643475.1 Anaerolineae bacterium
AAAGCCGGTTACGCAGATCGATGAGGTAATTATATATCCCTGTAATCCCACGGAAATGTCATTGAGGCTGCAGCTGGCCTCGCGCAAACGCCGAGAAGTCCCGGTAGAGGATATAATTACGATCGATGGATTAGTTATCAATCCGATCAGTTATGAGGTAATTGTTGACGGGTCGCCGGTCTCGCTAACATACAAGGAGTTTGAGCTACTTAAATTCCTCGCCAATCATACCGGTAGGGTATACGCAAGGCAGACATTGGTTAAAAAAATATGGAAGCACGACTACGACAGCGGGATGAGGACGGTCGACGTCCATATACGACGGCTGAGGGCCAAGCTTGGTAAGTATAGCCACTTAATCACGACGGTGAGGAACGTCGGCTACCGGTTTAGTGAGCCGGCGCCAAGTATGAGGACTGGGCGATCCCTGTAAAGGCGAGCTTTCAAAATACATATGGTCTTTGCTGGTAATCCACTAACCCATCCCCTTGATTCCATTTAAGGCAATTGCTCGAATGCAACTCCTCCACCTTCAGTGATACCTTTATGGATACGAGATACCTGCCTTAGTGTAAGCGCCACACCTTACCACCTATTACTGGTTTCAGATTGATGATAACCCCTGGTCATATCCCTATTTAACCTCTTAAAACAAGGACATTTATCGATAGGGTGCATTAATCTATCTCCTCCCTTTAAGGTACGGCCACAGCGCAATTCATCAATCCCTCTCATAGAAGTTCAATTTATCTCTCGTAATGTTTAGATGACTTAATTAGGGGCAAAAGATAGAACAGCAAGTTTTATGCGCTAATATACCGGTTTAAGGAGGTGAAGGCGTGAGAAGGGTTTGGATAATAATGGGTCTGACCATGATTGTACTATATGCAAGTTACACGATCGCATGGGCGCTTGACCCATCCGGTGGGGTTATGGGTGACGCAGATAAAGTGGTGGCGTGGACTACAACAACAAAAGCACCTACCACAACAACGACCGTTGCTCAGACCACAACAACATCTGCGGCACCTACCACAACAACAGAAGCACCTACCACAACAACAGCACCACCCACGACAGTGACGACTGTAGCTGCGGTCACTTCAACCACGTTACCCCCGCCGCCAACGACTACGACGACCATTCCTACTACTACAACAACCATTCCTACCACTACGACAACTGCGCCACAGGCTACAACCACCACCCTTGCTGCTGAGATGTTACCGGTTACCGGGGCACCGGTTAACCCATTGCTACCTCTGGGTGTTGGTATCGCAACCTTTGCGCTATCCATCCTTCGTAGAACAAAGCGATAGGGGTCAGCTTTTATGGTGCGAGGAAGACCTGGTAGCTACGGATGTAGCTGTTTGTAAGTCTAGGATAACACTCTACTATAAAATAACCGGTGCACACCCGCGGGTGTGCACCGGCCTCTTATCGGGTACTCAGCAGATCCGCTGAGTAGAGTGCAATCATGGATCTTATCTGTCTCTTATAGGGTTTTAGTTTCGCTCCTTGCGGGAAATACAAAGCGGGTTAGCTATGATTCACAGCACAAAACAAGTCCCAATTCTTTGCTTAGCAACATTGGCGTGAGCCACCACGAAAAGATAGCTGCTTTAAACTCTATTTTAGGAGGCGGACGTTATGCGCAGGTATATTCAGATTATAGGGTTGCTCCTGGCTGCAGAAGGGCTTATTACCATCATCTTCTCAAAGAACTATTTAAAAATCTGGCGCACCGATAAATTAGGACCCGGATACCTTAGACTCATCGAGTCGCTCATCGCACTGCCTGATAAAACGATACGGTTGAGCGGCCTTTCACTGATGATTACGGGGGCATCAGTAGCACTTCTGGCTAGCGGCGAAGGCGAGGAAGAAAAGATAGAGATCGAGGAGACCGTTCCAAGGGAGCGCTTTATCCAGCTTCTTCGCGGGCTTGCCGAATCCGTGGAAAGATCAACTGAGTTTCAAACGATCATTAAGGGACAACAGATAAGCATTCCTCCGCAAGGGGAGATGAAGGTCGAATTCGAAACAGAGGATCAGGGCAGGGAGCTAGAGCTTGAGCTCGAGTGGCAACCTACTGCCCAGGCAAGATGAAAAGACATTAGATTAACCAGTGACTGACACCTAAAATACCCAAAAAGCCCCCGTGGGGACTCACGGGGGCTGGGAGGATACTTAAGCTTACTGAGCGTTATGCTCAGACTAAGCGGGCTAGTTAGATCAAGCCGATTTTCTCCTTAAGAAGCGTAA
>DASQQM010000157.1:0-4547 GCA_035643475.1 Anaerolineae bacterium
TACACCGGATAGCTGCTAAGAGGCTTAATCTCCCCGTAAAGGAGATTCCAGATAAGAACACATGTTTCGGCACGATTCACCGCAGCAGCAGGCTTAAACTCCTGGCTTGGATAACCGCTCATCAGGCCATACTTTACCGCCGCGGCGACATATGGCCTCGCCCAGCTGCTGATAATACGCCGATCTTTAAAGCCCTGGAGCCATAGCTCCTGCTCCTGTATATCTGCCACGCTTTCCAACCCAGCAGCGCGTACCATTATTGCCGATGCCTGCTCCCTGGTCAGCGGCAACATCGGGGAAAAATGGCTTTGGTTGGTCCCGTTCATCAACCCTGTGCTGTAGACAGCAACCACAGCTCCGTAGAACCAATCAGTCCCATGTACATCATCAAAGGGCTCTCCACCCGTGGCAACAAGCCCTTTTGCGCGCATCAGTAAGGATGCCATCTCGGCCCGTGTTGTGGACCTCATCGGCCTAAATGAGCCATCTGCGTATCCGTTTACGATTCCCTTTGATGCAAGGGCTATTACCTTTTCATAAAACCAATCATCTGGGAATATATCAGTATAGGTGGGAGTAGGTGTGTTAGGATTGCTGATGGTGCCGGTGCTCTCACCGATCGCGCCCGCATTAATGACCGACCCTGTTTTTATCGATGCGTCTGCCGCCTCTGCAGGCAATACCTTCAATGAATTAGATAAAGTGGATACGCCCGGTATAAATACCAATCCGCTAAGAAGCACTGCGATTAGTACAACCAGCAGTAGTGCAACTCTAACCCTTCTCTTCTGTAAACCCAAGTTTGTCATCGTTCGATAATCCCTCTTTGTAAGCATTGCTCCGATTGCTTGTGCATGTATATCTGATTGCAACTACCATCAATTATTCGCTGTAGTGATCGTTACTAAAGCCACTTGTCTAATATAGAGGCACCTACATACAGGCGTACTCCCTACTTTCCTTAACCCGGAAAGCGTGCGCATACCTACTTATTTTATAATTATCCTGTTGCTGTAGCAACATTGTGTAGAAGAGAAAGCTATATTATTTTAGCCCTTTCTTAGGGTTCGTCACAGCTCATACTGGCTGCCGCTTGAATCTGATTAGAGCAGTCCTTCCTTTAGGCTACGCTGGTTTTTCTTTTTTCCCCTCGGCATGCTTATGACGCGGCTCGAGGGTAGCCCTCCTGCCTTGTTGCTTACCCGTTCTTTTATACTCCTTCTCGTGTTTGGATTCTGTACGCTCCTCTGGCTCTCCCATATATGCGGTCTCAGCTATTTCAGTCTCACCTTTCTTTGTGACCCCGGGAGGGCCCTCGCCCATATACCGTGTCTCCGATATTTCAGTTTCCGGTATATCCTTCTCTGGTTCCTTAGTAGGTTCTTCTTCGGCTTTAGAAAAATTCATCGTTTCAAGCCCCCTTTATCAAGCCAAATTCTGCAGCTCGCCGCTGATCTCTATTATCTATCGGAGCCATAATTACCATGGCATCCCAACGTAGTACTTTGATTTATACCCGCTTTATACGTAAATAGGCCAGGTTTGAAAACCTAGCCTATTTTACACTGGGTATATGTCAACCAAAAATCTCCTAGGCAGCTTTTTTAACCTGTTTACTTTTGACATACTGTCCAATTTCAGTCGCTTCCCGGGTGAAATCTTCCATGTTGACCATAGAGCCCTCAAGGTAAGCGCTCCACCCAGAGGTGATTCTGGCGATCAATAATGCCTCATCTATCTGGGTATCGTTTGCACCAAACGCCATTGCCATAAGCCCATGCCAAAGAGACATATGCATGCAACTGTTGGCAGCGGCTACTCCAACCCCGATCAAATGCTTATGCATTAGTGGGATAGTGGTCTCTCCGAGATCAATCGCCTTCATCGTATTCCAATCGGATTCGAGAACCGGGTCTGGAATGGTCATCATCCAAGATGGGGCTCTTCCAAGCATCTGCTCCATCTCATCAAAAATCTCTTCTCTTGTTGCCACAACGATACCTCCGTAAAATCTTTATATCTGGACATTACTAAAAAGATATTCCCCTCTAAGACCAAAACATGCATAAATCAAGCAACTCAAATTGTCTCTCCTGTTACCCTGTCCCCAGGGTTTTACTTCCGGGTTACCCCCTAAATGCTATCCTTCCGTCCCGGTTTTAAGAAAAACGTGCTCGCCCTCATCCGGCCAATTTTCGAGCTTGACCTTAAAAGACCCTGGGTTTTCGGTTATATTCAGCTTAAATTCGCCTCTCTCTTTAAGGACTTCAAAGCTGATGTAGCTTTCGCCAATTCTCATCCCGGCGAGGTGTATTCTATACACCTCGGATGGGAACCGCGGTCTGAGAATGAGCAACTTTTGATCAGCCCTTGCCGTGGCTCCAAGTAACGTTTTGAGCATCAGCATGGAGGCTCCCGATGCCCAAGCTTGTGGGCTACTACTTGTGGGGTACTCAATTGGCACGATGGATGATCCCCGATCAAACCCACAGAATAGCTCAGGAAGGCGCTGGTAAGCAAAGTACTGACCGGCATCTAAAATGGAATCAATAACCTTTAGTGCTTCGTTGTAAAAACCGTAGTTCATAAGCCCCATAGCAATGATTGAATTATCATGCGGCCATATGCTTCCATTATGGTAGCTTACCGGATTATACGGCCACATCTTAGAACTCATGGTGCGGATACCCCAGCCAGAGAACATATCTGGTGAAAGCAAGCGCTCCTTTAGGATTGCTGCTTTCTCCTCATCAACAATGCCAGACCACAGAAGATGCCCTGGGTTGGAAGTAATGGCATCAACCTGGTTCTTATTCTTGTCCAGTGCTTCAGCAAAGTAGCCTTCAGCCTCCATCCAGAAGTCTTGGTTGAAGCTCTCCTTAAGCCTGGTAGCCTCATCCCGAAGCTCTGCCGCTCTCTTTCCCTCGCCAAGTAAATCCAAGAGCTTAGCAGCCCCTAATTTTGCTATGTATACATAGCCCTGAACTTCACACATAGCAATAGGAGCCTCAGGAAACCTGCCATCGGCGAATCGTACGCAGTCCCATGAGTCCTTCCAGCCTTGGTTCTCAAGACCCTTCTCACTCATCCTTTTATACTCAACATAGCCATCATCATCTTTATCCCCATACACATCGATCCATTCAAGGGCTTTTAACAGCGGCTCTTTAAACTCCTCAATAATTGCTTTATCGGCTGTCCACTTGTACACCTCGGAGAGGAGAATGATAAAGAGCGGGGTTGCATCAACCGTTCCATAGTAACGCTTGTGCGGGATTCTTCCGGTCGTTGCTAACTCACCCCACCGGATCTCATGCACTATCTTGCCCGGCTCCTCATCATTAAGGGGATTCACCTCACGCCCCTGGTGTCTAGCCAGGTTCCTGAGAGCACCTAAAGCCATATCTGAAAGAAAGGGTAGGGTTTGATATGCCGTTATAAGGCTATCTCTTCCAAACAAAGTAACATACCATGGAATGCCCGCCGCTGGAGCAATGCCCATCTTGGTGAATTCGGGTTCTTTCAAGCGAAGTGCCGCCATGTCCAGTAGGCCCTGATCATAAGCGTGTTGTAGTACGTCGTAATCGGTAACTAGTTTTGGTGCCTTTCGCATCCAGTCTGCTCGGTACTCCGGCTTATAACCACTGATCAAACCAAAAGATTCACAGGTATACTTTGGCCTGATGATCTCTGGTGCTGAAAGCGTTAAAAAATCTATGCAGGTATGCCAGCGGCGACCTGGCTCCAGCTTTATACTGAAGCTTACCGCCCTCTTATCCGTATTAAATTCAGGAAGTTCGCCAAAGACCACCCTGGTCTCCCGGTAGAAATCCGCAGATTGGTATTTGAACGAGACAACCCTATTTTCTTCGTCTGCGAAAAATTCGGGAGCTGCTTTACCTGGTGAGCGACCAGCCTTGACTTCAAAAATTTCGGCGAAATCCACGTCAAACTCAAGGCGAAGTGTTATGCGCGCGAGGTCTATGCTGTGATTTTCGATATCGATATCTTCATGGAGACCGTTTCCAACAAACCGCTTTCTCGACATGCTTATTGAATCGGGAGGGATGGCATCTATCTCCGGAGTTGTTACGTAATGAACCGCCGAGTAGTAATCAACCTGCCTCCCAGTAAGCAGGATCGGCTTCGTACCGTTTACAAACATCTCATACCGGCTGAGGAACCGGGTATCCTGGCTGTATAGACCGGCCTCCTTTCCAGGTAATATATCCCCAACCTCGTTTGCTATCACAAACGAGGTTCCTTCATTAATTGTAACGTTCACTGCAGAGCTTCTCTCCTTGCGTATCATCTATGAACATATGCCACTATATTGTGTGCTATCCACTCTTTTCCGCGACGCGTTTAGCTTTAAACAAGGGGGGTATGTACAGCGTCACAGGGGTGACGCTGTACAGAGCAATGGAACAATAGAACAATTGAGCAATAGACATAGAAGATAGGAGATGGAAAATGAATTGGTTATATAGTATGGAAGCCTGTTCCATTGTTCTATTGTTCGATCTCATTTCTACTATCTTATAGGT
>DASQQM010000158.1:0-6389 GCA_035643475.1 Anaerolineae bacterium
TCTAATTTCTACTTTCTGTATTCCTCGTTCTTGAGGTTAGGTGGTGCCTTCGTCTCACACCCACGTGCTGACGGCTGACAGCTGATAGCTGATGGCTACTTTAGAATCGATCTAAGCATGGGTTACGGAGTAGTAGCGGACTTTAGATATCTGCCTGCTCTATAATATGCCTGCTATAATATATACCTAGCTGTGTAATTTTCGATCCATGAAGGGGGTTTTGTTTAATTGCCGCGTCAGATGTTGCTAGCTATAGACGTTGGAAATACTCAAACGGTTATAGGTCTTTTTAAAGAGAGGGAGCTAGAGGCCAGCTGGCGAGCCTCAACTAGGCGGGAAGTGACCTCCGATGAGCTAGCTGTAACGATCTCCGACCTATTCAGATTAGCGGGGTATTCCTTTGACGATGTCAAGGCGGTTGTGATAGCATCGGTTGTACCATCGGTTACGACGTCGTTTAGGGAGATGGCCGTTAACGCCTTGGAGACCGACCCGCTGGTGGTCGGTCCCGATACTGACACCGGCATTCCCATTCTTTACGATAACCCGCAGGAGGTCGGGGCTGATAGGGTTGCAAATGCGGTTGCTGGCTTTGAAAAATACGGCGGGCCACTTATCGTTGTTGACTTCGGCACCGCTACGACCTTTGATGCGATAAGCCGGCGCGGTGAGTACCTGGGTGGCGCTATAGCTCCTGGGGTTGAGATATCCTCTGAGGCATTATTTGGGCGGGCCGCAAGACTCTCAAAGGTTGATCTCATCTGTCCACCGAACGCTATTGGCATGAATACTAGGACTAGTGTACAATCTGGTGTTATGATTGGTACAGGGGGGCTTGTAGACCGAATTGTTGAGCGCTTTGAGGCAGAGATGGGCGCGGTCAACCAGGTGATCGCAACGGGTGGCCTCGCCGAGCTCATAGCACCGGAGTGCAGTCGTGTAACGGTGGTGGATATCCCGCTCACGCTCGTCGGTTTACAGAGAATTCATGAGAGGAATAAGGCGATTTTGAGCTAATTGTACTATTGGATGAACTACTAAAGGTTTAACCGGCCGGAAGGGGATGGTGTTTATGTGGAAGACGGCTCTCGCCAGCTTTATTTCAGCAGTACTCGGGGGCTTACTGGTCTTTTCAGCGGTAGGAGGAGTTGCACCGACTGGCTCCCAAGATGATGGTGCCGGAAAGGGCGTGCAAACTGCGAGGCGCGACGCGGCGCAGTACGAGGCGCCGGGCGACATATACAAGCGCTTTGCACCGGGCGTCGTCCATATCCGGTCAACTTTTACCGAAATCGTAACAGATTTCTTCGGTTTTCCGATGTACAAGGGAACGCAGGAGGTTGACGGATCCGGGTTTATCATCGACAAATCAGGTCTTATAGTTACCAATGCCCACGTCGTCCAGGGTACGAATAGTAGGGCAACCGATGTTACCGTATTCTTAGATGACAAAACGGGGGTTAAAGCAAAGCTATTAGGGGTCGATATAAGCACTGACCTTGCGCTGTTGAGGATCGACCCGGGGAAAAGGAAGCTAACAGTCCTTGAGTTAGGGGATAGCTCGAAGCTTAATGTCGGCGATACCGTGTATGCGATAGGCTCACCCTTTGGGCTTGATGGTACTATGACGCAGGGGATCGTAAGTGCACTCAACCGGACGATCGATTCACCCAACCAGAACTATAGATTTAAAATCAGAAACGTCATTCAAACCGATGCGGCGGTAAATCATGGCAATAGCGGTGGCCCACTTATCAATTCCACCGGAGAGGTAATCGGTATAAACTCACAGATCGCGGCCAGTTCGCCTCAAAGCGATTTTTCAGGTATCGCGTTTGCTGTTCCCAGCAATACCGTTAAGGATATCATCTCTCAGATACGGGGAAGCGGAAGGGCCAGCCATGCATGGATGGGTATTACTGGAGCGGCAATAACCAAGGACATCGCAAATTTTGTAAAGCTACCAGTCACCAAAGGAATTATGGTAGGGACAGTTATCCCTAAAGGCCCAGCTGAGAAGGCCGGTCTTAAAGGAGGCACCCAGGTCCTCATGAATAACGAAACCGGGGTAAAAATCATAATCGGTGGTGATATCATAACGAAAATCGATAATGCTGAGGTAGCGACTATGGACGATATCTTGGAGTTTATCGATAGGCATAAAGTTGGCGATGTTGTAGAGCTCGTGATATACCGCGGAAATAAGAAGGATATTATCAAGCTTAAACTCGCCGAGCGCCCACAAAAGCTGCAAGACCAGGTAGGCGCCCGAAGTCCGCAGGGCGTAGGCCGCTAGTACAGCGCCACTCTAATAATAACACCAGAGACCTTACCTTCGGGTGAAAACTTGAAGGGTAAGGTCTTTTTTGTTGACCTCTCAATCCGCTTGGTTTAAAATGTTCACAAATTTGTGCACAAGGAGAGACATGAGGCTACATAGGATAGGTGATAAAATAATCGACCGGGACCGGCTTGTAAATATAATAAGCGAAATTCTGCACCGCCGCACGATCGGAGCGACCCAGCAGGAAGTGGCCGTGGCGCTGGGCCTTGAGAGGGCGTTCGTGTCGCATCTCGAAGGCCTCGGTGAGGTGAGAAGAGGCAACCGCATTGCGGTCATCGGTTTCCCGATAGCGAATAAAGAGGAGCTCGAGAGCATTGCACAGACGTTTGCCGTCGATTACGTTTACCTGTTGAGCGAAAAAGAACGGCGAGAGTATGTTCACAGGCGAAGCGGGGCCGAGATGTTTAACGAGTTGCTCGAAATGCTGGCGAGCCTCAAGGATTACGATGTCGTCATATTTTTGGCCTCTGATAAGAGAGTGGCCCACCTCGAAAAAATACTCGATAGAGAGGTAATAGGGATACCGCTCGGCAGTTCCCCGATCAGGCGGGATCGAAAGGTAAAGCCGGGCATTTTGTACGATGTCCTGGAAAGTATAACTGAAGGGAAAGATCTGAGTATTGAAGCAGATAGTAAGCGCAAGTTTAGGATCTTCAAAAAGAAACCATCAGGCAAAGGTTAAGCTTCTGGGAGAGGAGCTTTCAATTGAGCGCATCGGTACTGATGGAGATATCAACCGGGCCATGGAGATGCTTAAAGAACTCGACGGCAAAGTTGATGCGATCGGCCTCGGCGGGATCGATCTCTACCTTTACGCAGATGGAAAGCGGTATGTTATCAGGGACGCTCAAAAGCTGAAAAATGCTGTTAAGGGAACACCTGTTGTGGATGGAAGCGGCCTTAAAGATACCTTAGAGCGAGAGACAATCCGGTATCTCGTTGAGGAAGCAGGCCTACCGTTGGCGGATAAATCAGTATTAATGGTAAGCGCGGTCGACAGGTTCGGCATGGCGGAAGCATTTCATGAACTCGGCTGTAATATGATCTTTGGCGACCTCATTTTCGGGCTAAACCTGCCGGTTCCGATCCGTACCATGCGCTCCTTTACGCTGCTTGCCAAGATGATACTGCCGGTTGTGACCAGAATGCCGTTTAAGATACTCTATCCTACCGGGAGTAAACAGGAAAAGGAATCAAATGATAAGTATGCCCGCTTTTACCAGGAGTCCGATATTATCGCCGGGGATTACCTATTTATCCGTAAGTATATACCCAGGGATATGAGGGGAAAGTGGATAATTACAAATACGACGACCGAACAGGATGTCGCCGATTTACGTGAGCGAGGCGTTGAATTGCTGGTAACAACGACCCCGGTTTTTGATGGCCGATCATTTGGAACAAATGTTCTTGAGGCTGCGTTGCTGGCACTTTTGGGTAAAAAGTGGGAGGAGGTAACCCCACAAGACTATCGCGATCTGTTAAAAAGGCTCAATTACAAGCCGAGGATCGAGAGATTACACGTTAATCAGTAGGAGAATTGAATGCCAGAGTTGTTGCACTAAAATTAACTGCTTCAGGATTGCAAGCTAGGAGACAATATGGAGACTTTCGGTTTTTTAATCCACCCAATGGATATAGAAGATGTAGCCAAGAAGTATAAGATCGCCAAGAAAATCTCCCCAAAGGTTATCGCGGGTGTTCTCAAACACCGCAGGCCCTTTGTAGTGTCAGAGATTACCGGGGTTAGGTCTCTGACTGGAAAAGAGGCGACCGGGTGGTTCATCGTAGTACCGTTTCTACCGCACCAGTTTTCTGACCTGGAAGAGGACTATGTCGTTGAAAAAATTGGAAAGGCATGCGAGGTAGGAAGGAAGGAAGGGGCAAAAATCATCGGTCTCGGTGCGTTTACCGCAATTCCCGGAGATGGCGGCAGGGAAGTGGCCAAGCTCACGAGCGTTCCGATAACCACCGGCAATACCTATACCATTGCAACCGCAATCGAGGGGACGATGGAGGCCGCCAGAAAAATGAGGATAGACGTTGCCTCATCAACCCTCGCTATAGTTGGGGCCACAGGATCGATCGGGAGCGCCTGCGCCGACGTCCTTGCCAGTCAAGTAAGCGATCTGGTGCTGATAGGAAGGGATAGCAACCGGCTTTCAAAACTGAAAGAGAAGCTTGGCCACAAAGCAAGGCAGGTCACAGTCTCGACATCCCTTTCGGCAATCCGGACGGCCGATTTAATTATTACCGTGACCGGTGCGGCTGACTCCATCATCGAGCCAGGAGACATCAAGACGGGCGCTGTCGTCTGCGATGTTGCTAGGCCGAGGGATGTATCTGAGCTGGTAGTAAAGCGTAGGAACGATGTTTTAGTTATCGATGGCGGCATTGTACAAGTCCCCGGACCGGTCGATTTCCATTTCAACTTTGGCCTGCCAAGGCGAATGGCTTGGGCGTGCTTAGCCGAAACAATGATGCTTGCGCTCGAGGGGCGCTACGAAAACTACACCATAGGCAAAGAAATAAGCGTTGAAAAGGTAAATGAGACGATGGCGTTTGCGAAGAAACACGGATTTAAGCTGGCGGGGCTAAGAAGCTTTGAAAAGAAACTAACCGATGCCTACATAAATAAGGTGCGAGAGAATACAAGATTAAGGCTGACTGCGGCAAGGTGATACATTAATATTGGTGCTAATCCTACCCAGATATCCTGCCGATAGTATCCTAAAAGGTTACGAGAGATAGCTTATAATCCACATTGTTGTCGCATGGTTGCAGCAAAATCAGAACTCGCGTAATATCTCCTTATCATGATTTTCCGTGAATTGTATGTCGAATAGATTCTTGTTTATGGGTAAATACGCGGAATACTTTGACAAGTTAAAGGCAATTTCCTATAATACGTAGCTAGTTTTGGGTGAGGCCAGCACTATTGGAAAGTGCTTCTTGAGTGTAAAGGAGCGAAGGTTTGTTGGAGAAAGAAGTTATTCTTACAAAGGAAGGCTACAATAAGCTAATCGAAGAATTAAATTATTTAGAGACTAAGCGTCGCAAAGAGGTTGCCCAGCGGATTAAAGAATCAATCGAGTTCGGCGATCTGAGCGAAAATTCGGAGTATGACGACGCGAAGAATGAGCAGGCCTTTGTCGAGGGCAGGATTATACAGATTAACGATATGCTCTCAATGGCAAAAGTGATTGAGGACAATGGCCATAAATCGAGTAAAATCGCGATTGGGTCGCGCGTCGTTCTCCTCGATGTAGAATCGGGAGATGAAGAGGAGTATCAGATCGTTGGGTCATTTGAGGCCGATCCAACTAACCACAAGATATCCAACGAATCGCCAGTTGGCCGGGCCATAATGGGGAGAAGAGCGGGCGAGACTGTGCAGGTCCGCGTGCCGGAGGGTTTCCTCGAGTACAAAATAGTAGAGATAAAAAAGGTACCGGTTAGTAAGTGATGAAGGAAGGGCCAACGGTACAGGCTGAAGACATAAATGAACTGATGAAACAGAGACGCCAGAAGCTGGAAAAAATAAGGGCTTCTGGCGAAAATCCGTTTAAGTCCAAATTTAACCGCACGCATCTTTTGGCAGATGTCATCCACAAGTATGGCGCTATTGAGCCGGGTGAACAAACAGGTGAATCAGTGACGGTTGCCGGTCGCATAATGGCCATCAGAAGGCATGGAAAAGCTAGTTTTATAGTGATTAAAGACCGAACCGCCAACCTACAACTCTTCCTTTCCCTCGGAACGCTCGGGGAAGATCGCTACAAGATGTTTCTCGAGTATGATATCGGCGATATTGTCGGGGTAACCGGCAAGATCTTTAAGACCAGGAGAGGCGAGCTCTCGATAGAGGTTGAGGAGTACAGCCTGCTTACAAAATCCTTAAGGCCACTTCCCGAAAAGTGGCATGGGCTTAAGGACGTTGAGACGAGGTATCGCCAGCGCTATGTTGACTTTATAATTAACCCACAAGCCAGGCAGACCCTGCTTACCAGGGTGAAGGTGATAAAGTCTCTGCGAGAATGGCTTG
>DASQQM010000159.1:0-4369 GCA_035643475.1 Anaerolineae bacterium
GATTCTTGCCGGGATAGGGTTTGGCGCGTACTTTGCAATGGCAGCGGGAGGCTAGTACAGCGTCTGTGACGCTGTACAGAGCAATGGAACAATAGAACAATCGAGCAATAGACATAGAAGATGGAAAATGAATAGGTTATATAGTATGGAAGCCTGTTCCATTGCGGTCTACTGTTCCATTGTTCGATCTCATTTCTAAATTTTTACTGTCAGCCGATGTGTGATGGAGTAGTAATGAATCTTGCAAACAAGAACGTGCTCGTCATCGGGCTCGGACGCAGCGGAAGGGCTGCATCGATTAAATTACAATCGCTCGGGGCAAGAGTTCTCGCCTCCGAAACAGCCAAAAGTGATGCTATGGTGCAACTAGCTGGAGAACTCGGGGCCAAAGGAATAGATGTGAAATTGGGGCAGCAGGATGTGGGCCTTATCAACGGGGTGGATCTGGTGGTGATTAGCCCCGGGGTTCCGAGCCGGGTCCCGGTTGTTGAGGCGGCGCGGGCAGCAAACGTGCCGGTATGGAGTGAGATAGAGCTCGCATATCACCTGATCGATAAACCGGTTATTGCGATTACCGGCACAAATGGTAAAACAACTACCACAACCCTAATAGGGGAGGCATTTAAGGCTGCTGGTCGTCAGGCAGTTGTTGTGGGAAATATAGGGACGCCACTGATCTCGGCTGTCGATAATAAAGGCATCGATGCCTTTATTGTTGAGGTTAGCAGCTTCCAGCTCGATACCATCGTGGAATTTAGACCTAAAATATCGGTCCTCCTCAATATAACCGAGGATCACCTCGATTGGCACCCAGACTTCGAAGACTATATTAGGGCGAAAAAGCGGCTTTTTCTAAACCAATCGCATGATGACATCGCGGTACTCAACGTCGACGATGATGTGGTGAGGTCGCTTCTACCAGATATAAAAGCAAATATTATTAGGACGAGTAAGCGAGAGCTCGAAAACGGCATCTTCGCTAATAATGGTTGCATTATCGCAAGGCTCCCAGGTGACGTCGACATATGCGGGGTCGACGAGCTTAAGATTCGCGGTAATCACAATGTGGATAATGTAATGGCAGTTACCGGTGCCTGCCTGGCGGCTGGTATTGATCCCACAGCGATTAAGAAGGCCATCACGGAATTCTCCGGGCTTAACCACCGGATCGAGTATATCGCATCTATAGATGGTGTATCCTACTATAACGATTCAAAAGCAACCAATGTCGACGCTACTGCAAAGGCGCTGACCGCGTTCAGTGAGCCGGTTATCCTCCTTGTCGGTGGAAGAAACAAAGGAAATGATTTTGCTCCCCTCGCCCAAAAGGTAAATGAACAGGTAAAGGCGGTGATCGGCTTCGGTGAAGCCGGCCGCGAGATACTGGACGCAATGCCCCCGGATACTCTTCAAGAGTATGCGGAGACGGTTACCGATGCAGTTGCACTTGCAGGCAAGCATGCAAAGCCCGGATATATCGTCCTCTTCTCGCCATCGTGCGCAAGCTTTGATGCATTCAACAGTTATGCGCAGAGGGGAGAAGTATTCAGGAAAGCCGTCTTGGGGCTTGGAGAAACAAATGGCGAGGGGAAAAACTAAAGATAATCGCATTTATTACCGGTTGCTCGGCGTTGTATTCGTTATGATATTGTTCGGGCTGATCATGGTGCTTTCAGCGAGCTGGGTCCGTGCGTATGCTGAAACCGGTGATAGCTACTACTATATTAAACGACAGCTGCTCTGGATCGCCATGGGCTCGGTGGCACTACTGTTCTTCTCCAGAGTTTCGGTTGGCAGTTTCCAGAAGCTGGCGCGCCCCGTAATCGTTGCGGCTATCGTAATGCTCCTCATGGTGCTTGTCCCCGGGGTCGGCAAGACCGCTGGTGGCGCGAGCAGGTGGATTCTCGTTGGCGGCTTTCAGATACAGCCATCAGAACTCGCTAAATTTGCGGTTGCCCTTTATACCGCCGATTTCTTAACGAGAAAGAGGAAAGAGCTGGGCGACATTAAAGAGCTGATCTACCCGTATGGCGTGGTCTTGCTCCTCATTATATTTCTGGTACTGAAACAGCCGGACTTAGGGACCACGCTTGCCATCTGCATGGCCGCATTTGTGATATTGTTTATCGGCGGCTTCCCCTTGAAATACGTCCTCGGTATCGGGGTAACCGGCATAGCTGCCGGAGCTTACTTTATTTATTTCTCTCCATTTGGTTTTCATCTTAAAAGGTTTAAGGCATTCCTTGACCCCAAGGCCGATCCATTTGGTGCTGGATATCAGATACTGCAATCCCTGATAGCGTTCGGATCAGGCGGCCTATTTGGAGTTGGGCTTGGCATGAGTAGGCAGAAGTACTTTTACCTGCCAGCGGCGCAGACCGATTTTATATTTGCTATCATTGGGGAGGAACTCGGCCTTTTGGGGACGCTCTTCACCGTTTTACTATTTGCGCTCTTTACCTACTATGGTATAAAGATATCCTATCGGTGCAAGAATCATTTTGGACGGCTGTTGGGCGCGGGGTTAACCTCGATGATCGCTCTGCAGGCCCTGGTTAACATGGGGGCGGTAACGGCGATGCTTCCCATAACGGGTATCCCGATGCCTTTTATCAGCTATGGAGGCTCTTCGCTCATCGTCAATCTTGCATCCGTGGGTATACTTCTCAGCATTGCGACCGATAATAATAGTGAGGCTTCTTCACGCAAGCGAAGACCCCGCTTAACTCTTGTAAAAGGTGAGGGGTCGAAAGGTAAGAAAGCCACTAAAAAGAAGGCCGGCAAAAATAATTCAAGTAGGAGATCAGCGGCTAGCACTTCGAGAATGAAGTTGGTCGCTTCCTCTAAGAAAAGGCCCAAGGCTTCTTCGAAGGCTAAGTCGGCTGGTGCTGCTTCAACCAGCGCTACCAAGAAAAGAGCGAGGAGAACTAAAACAAATGAGGGTAGTGATAAGCGGCGGCGGAACAGCGGGACACGTGTATCCGGGTCTAGCGCTCGCCGCCGCCCTACAGGAGATAAGAGAAAACGCTGAAATACTATATGTGGGGACGGCGACAGGTCTTGAATCGACCCTTGTACCTCAGGCGGGCTACGCGTTCAGGGCTATCGAGGCTAGAGGTCTTCCAAGAAAGCCTTCATTTAAGGCGGTCGTCACATTCCTCTCAGCGGGCAGGGGGACCATTGAGGCTACTGGCTTACTGAGGCGTTTTAAGCCAGATGTAGTGGTCGGTATGGGGGCGTACGTGAGCCTACCTGTGGTGGGAGCGGCGGTTTTACGCAAGATACCGACGGTGATCCACGAACAAAACGCTGTCCCCGGGCTTGTCAACAGGGTTCTCGGAAGGGCGGCAACCGTGGTTGCCGTGTCTTATCCTGATATGGGCAGCTATTTCCCGCCAGGTAAAAGGATTGAATTCACGGGCAATCCTATCCGTGGAGAGATTCTTTCCTCTGGCAGGCAAGAGGCAATGGAGGCATTCAACCTAGACGAATCGAGAAGGGTATTACTTGTCTTTGGTGGAAGCCGGGGTGCGCAGAGGATAAATGATGCGATTGTGGAAGCATACGATGCATGGCGGCACTACGAAAACTTGCAGATAATTCATGCCACCGGTAAGATGAACTATGAATCAATCAAGAAGGCGATCACTAAAATAAGATCACCTAAAGATGTCCTACTCTATAATGCTTACCCTTACATCGAAAGCATGGGCTTAGCCTATGCTGGAGCTGACCTTCTGATTTGCAGGTCCGGGGCGACAACTATTGCCGAAATAACGGCGAGGGGATTACCGGCAATTTTAATACCGTATCCCTACGCAACGGATAATCACCAGGAAAAAAATGCACGTCAGCTAGAAAATTCGGGGGCGGCAAGGGTAATTCTTGATAGGGATGTGACGGGTGAGTCAATCTATGAGGCCGTCAACGCCCTCACAGTCGACGATAACGTTCTGTCGGGCATGACGGAGGCTTCAAAGAGGTTTGGGCGCCCGGATGCTGCTAAGGGCCTGGCAAAATTGGTAATCGAGATAGCAGAAGATCGGTGAGTAGGTGAATCGGTGAATGGGTGACCGGGGGATATGGGTAAGATATGTGGGAATAGTTATCCAGTGCTGCGGTGCTGCAGGGTGTGGGTAAGAGGTGTAGGTACTGTCTTGGATGTGCCAATGTAGTTGCCCCATTTATGGGGCGATCTGTGCCGGTGCTGCAGTTACTAGTTGATGTGGGTAAGAGATGTGGGCACTACTCTATGAACTACTAGCTATGAACTACTAACTAGGAGAAACAATGGTTGAAAATGTTACGCACGCGTATTTTATAGGCATCGGCGGAGCGGGAATGAGCGCTATCGCCAAGGTTTTGCTAG
>DASQQM010000160.1:0-6545 GCA_035643475.1 Anaerolineae bacterium
CCCTAGTTTGCACACCGATGATTGAGTAAATATACGTTACCAAAACTATGACGCACCGGGGGCAGTATGAGAAGACCAAATGGTGTCTGGGAGAATGCCAAGCCACGATTCTCGATTATCGAAGCACCATCAATTTTAGGGCTGAAGCCATCAGGGGTGGAGCACCTCCCTGAAGCATTAAAACGAGCTGGCCTGTATAAGGCACTCAGTGCTGAGTATGCGAGGCGTGTTGAGCCGCTACCGTACAGCCCAGAGCGTGACAAAGAGACGCGACTGCTTAACCCCAGCAGCATCAGGATTTTCTCACTCCGCCTTGCCGATGTGGTGGGCAGCGTGCTTGGGAACGATCGATTTCCCGTTGTGCTTGGTGGCGATTGCAGTATAATACTTGGAAACCTTTTAGCACTGCGCCGAATAGGTCGCTATGGGTTGTGCTTCATCGATGGCCATGCCGATTTTTACCAACCCGAGGCATCACCCACCGGTGAGGCTGCCGATATGGACCTCGCTCTTGCCTCAGGACGGGGCCCCGATGTTGTCACCAACATCGATGGCCTTAAACCTCTAGTGTGCGATGAAGACGCTGTTGTATTTGGATTTCGTGATGCTGAAGAGGCCGCGCGCTATGGAAGCCAAGACGTGCACGCAACAGGCATGCACGTCTTCGATCTATCCTATATCCGCTCGGTTGGAATCAATTCTGCGGCACAGCGTGCAGTCGATCATCTCACGCGTGATACGCTAGCTGGGTTTTGGATTCATATCGACGCCGATGTGCTCGACGATACCATCATGCCCGCAGTTGATTATCGCTTAGAAGGTGGGCTGACCTTTGATGAGCTAAGTAGCACGCTTCAGATTCTTCTTGCCCCTGGAAAAGCTGTTGGTATTGACGTTACCATCTTTAACCCAATGCTTGACCCCGATGGATCGATTGCCCGAGAACTTACCCACAGCATCGTCAACGGTTTGAAACCTTACTTAGAGGAAACGGCGTTGAGGCCGAAATGATATCTTCCTTGCCCTATCAGTTATCTCTAGCGTCAACTTCAGCAAAGCAATGCCGATTACCTCGCTGTTTTTGCATCTGAGGAGCATTGTACCAGTGCCGTGAAATCCAAGGGGACATAGTTTCCAGAGTTAACTTTCTTCACAAATCGCTTGAATCTTAGGATGCTTGGGAGAATATGGATCATTTTCCTATCCACGTTTACGCAATCGAGTTTTACAAGCGCACGCTTTTTATATATTCTGATGCTATTCTGCCTGGTGATGGACTTGCTGGGTATCAGCCACCAGGGCTTCTAATGGTTATATACGCTATTGTAGTTGCTGAGCTACGTCCCCCTCGCCGCAATATTCGGTTTTTGAAGTGCAGAATTTAGGCTAAGCGGATAAAGCTTGCTTTTGATATTTGGTTACCTTTCGATACGTGGGGTGAAAAGGCATGAGGACCCGGGGCCCCTGAGAGCATAGGGGCCCGGGTCCTCATGGATCGATCAGTGTTTGCGTTCACCAATCCCACCGCAAGTCGACCGCATGAACGAAAGCACCGAAGCAGCTACCCGCCTATCGAGGTGGGAACTGCGAGTTGGGCGCGGGGTCGACGAGGTTCCTAGTCGGAGCATTCTTGATGAACCCGATCACCGCGCAGTTGACGTCGGCTCCTACGGCGCCGTACGGAGCACCACCGGGACCGGTGAGCAGGTCGGGCCGGGTGGCCGCCAGGTTGAAGACGACATTCTCGTCAATCTGGCGCTTATTGAGTCCTTGGCTGATCGCCTTGTCAGTCCACTCGCCGAGCTGGACGTCCCACAAGGGACTGTAAGCATGGGCATGGCGAGGGTCGGCCAGGGTTGGGAAGTCGCCGAACACGTTCAGCAGGTCGCCGCCGTTACGCAGGGCGTTGATCAGCTCGGTGTTTTTTGCGCTGGCGTCTTCAGCGGCATGCCCGTCAAGGACGAGGTGGCGGAAGCCCTGCGCCTGCGGGTTGTCGGCTCCGGTTTGCCCGTTGACGAAGGCGAACAGACGCTCGCGGGAAGAGCCGAGGAAGTCATCGCCGCCGTTGTAGGGCGCCTTGTCAAGCGCGGGCACGAAGGTCGAGCGCTCCAGCACTGCCGGCTCGGCCTGGCCGGCGTCCGTGCTGAGGTAGATGATCGGCTCGCCGGCGTCGAAGCCCTTGACGAACAGCAGGTCAACCCACGACTCCAGGAACTGACCGGGAGGCGACTCTTCTGCGATGTGGATGCCGAGGGCCCGATCGTGCGTATTAGTGTGGGTCTCGACGTCAAACTGGCCGTCGCCGGTGGCGACGATTGGAGCGCTATAGACGACCGGCGATCCCTCGATGCGAATGAACGGGCTGTAGCCCGGGCCGGCCACGGCGCCAGGCACTGGGTCCTCGGCAAGCGGGAAGCCATTTGGTCCCGGCACCAAGACACGTTTGGGACTGAAGTCCGGTACGCCCTTGAAGTTAACGATCGCCTGCCCGAACGGATTCTCGGCCGGCGTCGGCGACTCGATGGTCACCGTCTGTACGCACTCAGGGCAGTTGATCGCGATGTTGGCAAGCTTGGGCGCAAAGTTCACACCCAGGGTATCCGCCACTCCTTCGTCGGAGGCATCCAGGAGGACGAACCAGACGGTCGTGCCATTGTGCTTACCCTTGTATAGCGGCAGGCGCACCGTCTCCTTGTCGAGATCAACCTGGATCACGCTCGACATGGTTAGCTTATTCCGGGGTAGCAGACCAGTGAGCTGTCCCAGTCCTTTGCTGCTCCCGCTGCGCCCTTGTACCGTGCTGTTCCCTTGTGCCTTGCTTTTCCCGGCGCGCCCTTGTACCGTGCTGGCGCTGCCCGCCAGCGCGAAGAGCCCTGCAGCCAGAATGAGGATGGCGAGCAAAACGAACCTGAATCGCGTACTAACTGCTCGAATCATGTTGCACCTCCACTGGTTTCTCGAATCGAAGTGACTGGGGGCTGGCAAACTTCCAGCAGTCCCCCTCAGCGATTACTATATTATCGTGCTATTTTCCACCTCCTTGTTGTCAATCGTATCTGATAGCTGTTAATGACGATTGATGCCTCTCCATGTTTCTAGGATTATTTTGGATCGTAATGGTTCGGTAAACACAACGCCGTATAGCTTCCCGGTGGAGAGTAAACATAAACATTTTTCCCCAAGAGTTTTGGCCAAAGTTAGAAAATCACTCAGAGAGAAATCCTTCATGTGGCTGATGTAGAAATACATGGGCGTTTGAGTAAAGTTACCTGCGGGTCTGCCTGCCTAGGCCGGGCGCATCCGTAGAAATCATTGAATCGCATGGAGATTTGGACGCTGAAAACCCGACGGTTCACATGGGTTTTTACCGAAACGAGTGTAGAAAGAGGGACGTAGCTACGGATTTAACGGATTCACTTTAAAGCTTGAAAGCGATGGCACACAATCCATAACTGTAACCCACAACAATAGGTATAAATGCGAAATACCGCACTACAAAGTGGTTATGCTACGATTTAGAAACACATCCCCGGATCGGATTCAAACTCTATCGCCTCTACAAATGCTTGATACATAAATAAGAGCCAGATAATCTGGTCTTTTGGTGTAGGTGCTGGAGGATTTGAACCCTCACAGACGGATCCAGAGTCCATTTTTACTCCTTGTAGCTTCCGTGTAATAAAGTGGAAAGAAGCGCTAATTTATGGCCTGACGTGCATGTTGGGCAACTTTAATGGTGGCGGTAGAAGAAGTGAAAAGTTGGCAAATGGGCAGCAGATGAAACTATAGTGGAACTATTCCTTACGACGTAACCGTAGTTATTAGCTGCTATGTCAATTATCCCGCACCCGTGCAATTGCTAACCTTGAACTTTGCTTAGTGAGGGCGTGTGAGTTGGTGTAAATCTGGCTCTCATCCACCAGGCAAGTGAGTTTAGATAAATGACCTATAAATTGATAACAGAGTAGAATATAGGATGGTCTTAGGACCTTAGGATGAACTGCTTTATAATATATAAGCTGGGATCGGACAAGAAAAGTAGCCTCTTTTTTAATTGACTGCGACTACTCCAATCCCCAATTAACTAAATCTAACAAGATACTTTTTAATCTTTCCCCTCGAGGTGTAAGCGAATATTCTACCCTTGGAGGAACTTCCGGATATATCTTCTTTGTCAATATTCCTTCCTTCTCCAGCTCTTGCAACCGTTGCGATAACGTTTTTGGACTAATTCCTGGCAGCGATTTCTTCAACTGGCCAAATCTTTTGGTTCCATCTAAAAACTCTCTTAAGATTAGTAAGGTCCACTTACTGCCAATAAGCGAGAGGGTTCTCTCAATGTTTCATGGTAATTCTTCATTGCAGAATTTGGGGTTATCTGCCATATTACTTTCCTTCTAACTACTTAGTAACATATTACTAACTACTTCCATGAATGAAGCATTGATTATATATTCTATATAACATGGGGTTACAAAAACTTCAATCTTGCAGGGGCTATGGCAACAGGTAAAGGAGAAGGTCGATATGGAAATAAGCATCATAAATGGAAGTCCCCGTACGGGTGGAGCTACAGGAACTATTTTGCGAGAGATCAGTGATGCTTTAGCAAATAAATACAATGTGCAAGTAAGCTATTATGATCTATCTAAACTACGAATTGAGGCATGCAAGGGGTGTGAGACTTGTTACCAGGCGGGAGAGTGCTGCATTAGGACTGATGAATTCGAAGAGGTAGCCAACAACATAAAAGGGTCTGATGGTGTAATAATCGGTTCGCCAACCCATGGGAGCAATGTTTCTGCAATCCTAAAAAACTTCATAGACAGAGGGCATTTTATAGTTGAACAGGCCCTCTATGATAAGAAATGCTTTTCAGTAGTAACATACGAAATCGCCGATGGCCGCTCAACCCTTAAGATCCTAAATAAGTTTTTTCGAGTATCAGGAGGCGCCTTGATAAGCAGTCTGCTAGTAAAAACTGGCTTCAACCAAAATCCATTAACGGACCGCCGGACACTTCTGCAGCTTAATAAACAAATCAGCAAGTATTATCGCGCAACAGCGTCCAAAAGAAAGAAATCAGCATTTGAATACATTTTCAATGACCTGATAGTTGTAAACATGATATGGAAACGATATTTCAAAAAACATCCGCAACAGTTTAGAGGGATTCTGAAGAGTTATGAGGAAAGAGGAATTCATCCGCGTTTTTTAAGACTGTAATGGGCTAGGGAACGTTTCTCAGATACTACACTTACGGAATATTTTTCCTCAACTGTATCAAATGAGAAACGTCCCCTCCCCTACATATTCATTAACAGGTTGCCCCCAATCCATTTAAGGCTTGCTTTCATCATAACGTCCCGATTTTATCGTTTTAAGAACTTGCTGCTCATGGTAGAGAAAGAGAACATTTCGTTAAGAGGCTTAAAGCCGGAAGACTGACTGGTTTTCTGCAAAGCGGAAGCCCCCGTTGTCTAACCAAAAAGCTTTTGTTAACTACCGACAGGCTTAAATGTATCCGTCAAAACACCTGTTGCTCATTGCACGTCAGCGCTTTATGATTCGCAACACCGACATAACACTTGTTACAGTTCAGACAGGTTGGAATCCTCCAATTCCCGTTTTCCCCTTCTCTTTCTTCCTGCCATTTTTTGACGAGAAAAGGTTCTCGAATGAGAGGGCGGGACAAGGAGATAAAATCCGCCTTTCCTTCCTGGACGATCGGCTCCATCGTTTGAAAGGTGCGCAAGCCGCCGACAAGGATGAGAGGAACATCCCCTAATACCGGCTTTATATAGGAGGATGCCCAGAGGTTGTATGCCTCTTCGAAGGTATAGTTTTCCTCAGGAAAGGCTCGATTGAGTAAAAAAGAAGCCAGGGGTTGCATCAGGATAGGCTGTGTTCTGGAAAACCCCTTGACGGGAACTTTTCCTCGAGACGAATGGAACATGGAATAGGCCAATGTGCCGCAAGATATCTCTATGGCATCGATTCCCATCGCAACGAGATGGGTTGCCTGTTCCACGACCTCCTCTATGGGGATATCCGTCCCCGGGGTGTGGTCACTAACGTTGAGTTTGATAGTGATGGGATAGTCGGTTCCGACCGATTCGCGAATCGATTCATAGACCCTTTTCAAAAAGCGGAACCGGTTTTCCGGAGTCCCACCCCATTCATCGGTACGACGGTTAAAGTACGGAGAGAGAAACTCATTAACCAGATAACCGTGTGCTCCGTGAATCTGGATTCCGTCGAAGCCCGCCTTTTTGGCTCGCAACGCCGCGCTTCCGAAATCCTGGATCGCTTTCAGGATTTCTTTTACTCCCATGCTGCGGGGGACGACCTTATAGATGAGATCCGGCATCCCAAAGGAAGGAGCCGCAGGTCTTACCCCCTGTACCAGAGACTGCCTGCCACCGTGCGCCAGTTGCGCAAAAATTCTCGAACCGTTTTGACGAACCCGCTCGGTGAGCATGGAAAAGCCCTCGATCATCTTGTCCGAATGAAGACCTGCTTGCCGTAAATAGCTTTTTCCCTCC
>DASQQM010000161.1:0-3755 GCA_035643475.1 Anaerolineae bacterium
GCCCTTAACCTTTTATTTGCCAAAAATGGATTTTAGTTATATCCTCTCAAGAGAGGACATAACTACCGGACGGCAAATACATTAGATACCATAGACCAGTAGGAGGCTCTCTTGATTAGAAAGTGCTTTTTGGTTATCACATTGTTTCTCTTTCTTACGGGTATATTTAATCCAGCGGCCATAGCCGCTAGCGAAACTCAAAGTATTTTTTCTGACGTTGCAAAGAAGGTAGACTTTCCTGTTTATTACCCCACGTTTATCCCCGAGGGATTTAATCACGACGCTGCAAAGGATACGATATCTGAAGATGCATACAGCATCTACTTCACCGGGCCAAAGGGCACAATCAGCATCAATAGTGCCGGTGCAGGTGATATTGGCGTAACGGAAAACGTAAAAACCTCCTCTGTCGGAGATTTAACAGTCTCCATTGGTGAGCAAGGTGACAATACAACCGTTGCCTGGTGGAGTGATAGCGACCGTGATTATGCGATCATCGCTACCGGTGTAAGCATCGATGATATGCAGCTTATCGCCGACTCGATCGTCCCGGTTGCTGGGAATTTGCCGGACACCGGCGCTGATGGTCGCTGGTTTGCCCTCGCGTTTATACTCATTGCAATCGGCCTGGCGCTCATTATCTTTAATCCGCGCCCAGGAACCGGTAGATAGTGGCCCTGCACAAGCCTAAAAGGGGAAATTATGAAACATCTTACCGAATATATACGGATAAACACGCCCAAGCGCTACGACATGGTAAATATAACCGGTAAGGTCCAGGAGCTCGTGGAAAAGAGCGGGGTCACGGAAGGGCTGTGCCTGGTAAACCCGATGCATATTACCGCAAGCATCTTCATCAACGATGATGAGAGTGGTCTGTTAAGCGATTGGATGGTATGGCTGGAGGAGCTCGCCCCACACGAGCCAATCTCGCGCTACCGCCATAATTTGACTGGTGAAGACAACGCCGATGCTCACCTCAAGAGAACTATAATGGGGCGTGAAGTGGTCGTTGCGATAACCAAAGGAAGACTGGATTTAGGCACCTGGGAGCAGATATTCTACGGCGAATTCGACGGCCAGAGGAATAAGCGCATACTCGTAAAGATTATTGGGGAATAGTTAGTGGTTCATAGTTAGTGGTTCATAGAAAAAGGAAACGGTAGATCGAAAATGAATTAATATGATCAATAAGCTAACCTGGAGGGGCATTCGTGGTACAAGTACAGTTTAGCTTTGAGAAGCTAGAGGTATGGCAAAAGTCGATTGAGTTTACGAGTCGTGTTATTAGCCTCGTCGAAACGATTGAAGCTGATCGCAGGCACTACCGTTTGGTTGAACAACTGGAGGCTTCTTCAGCATCAATAGCTTTAAATATTGCTGAGGGTAATGGGAGATACTCCAAAAAAGAATTTATTAGATTCCTTTATATTGCTCGTGGTTCCCTCTACGAAACCATCTCTCTATTGGTCATATTTCACAAAAACAGTTGGATCAGTACCAGCCAGCTTGATGAATTAAAAACCTTTGGCAGCGAAATCGGTAGGATGATCTCTGGTCTGATAAAAGCAGTAAAACCTATTAATGGCGAACAAGTAGTTATCTAGCCGCTTCTCCACCTCTATGAACTATGAACCATGAACTACTAACTATGAACTACGCTATATCACGTCTTGAGAATGACAGCACTGCGATTACAACAAAGGCTATCAGGTAGATAAACGTATATATAAGCATGGCGTTGCTTGGCGGTGACATAGTTCCAAAGGGTCCAAAAAAGGCCATGCTCATCGGATCGCCCGTTAAGCCAACAATTCTCTCAGTAATCATGCGGTAAATAGAATCGACCGGCATGAGTAGGCTCGTAGTGATACCAATGTATCCTAGCACATTGCTGTTCATAAACGCGCCAACCTGCTCAATCATCCCGCCGACAACTCCGACGGTGTAGAGCATGAAGGCGACTATGCCATTTGCCAAGGTGGACAACCTGGTGCTCCCCGTAATAGTTACCGCAAGCAAAATCAGGGGTCGAAGGATAAAGAGCGCAGCTGCACTGGATAATCCCGAGATCTCTGCTTCGCCGATATAGTGACTTATGGCCAGAATTGCAATAAAAAGCAGCGCCGAGTAACAGGAGAGCATCAGCGCATACCCGGTAAATTTGCCCAGTATAATATCACGCCGCTTGATTGGCCTCGCCAAAATGGCGTGTAGCATGCCATTCTCTACCTCTGACGACACCGAGCCAACCGCTGAAAAGATCGCAAGAAGAGAGACAATTGAGCTTGAAAAGTAGATGCCAAGTAGGAGCATAAAAGTGCTCCATATACCTTCTGTCGTTCCTGGAGGTATTGAATCATTACCAGATGAGTAATAAATTCCTACACTATAGAGCGCCAGGAATAATAGCGTCAATATAACGGCAGCAAGCAGTATCTTTTTTCGTAATGCCTCCTTAAAGGTTAAGCTGGCAATAGTTAACATTACGAGCCACCACCCTTAACAACGCCCAGGAATAGCTCTTCAAGGGTCCGCTTCTTCCGGCTTAAGTTATAGAGCTTGCCCCCATTTTGTATAATAAGCGAAACCAGAATAGGGATCTTATCCTCATCCTCAAGCTCTACCAGAAGATCCACCCCGTTATCGCTTACTATCCTTCCTATACCGGAAATCTGCTTATCCAAGGAACCATTTACACCACGTGCGGTTACCTCCACCTCCACCTTACTCCTTAGGAGTTCATTGAGAGCACCACGCTCTACGATCCTCCCGTCCTTTATGATGGCGACCTCATCACAGACCATCTCCACCTCACTCAGCAAGTGGCTATTTAAGAAAACGGTCTTCCCGCGCTCTTTCAGATCAGCGATGATCTCACGCACCTCCAGGCGCCCGATGGGATCGAGAGCTGAGGTTGGTTCATCAAGGAAGAGAAGGTCGGGGTCAGAGATAAGCGCCGCTGCAATCCCGATACGCTGCTGCATTCCCTTACTATAGGTCTTGATTTTAAACTCTGCGGCCCTTTCGAGTTTCACAAGCCGCAGTACATCCCCTATTCGTTGCAAACGGGTCTCGCTGGGCATGTGGGCGAGCGCAGCGTGATACCCTAAAAGTTCACGCCCGGTAAGCCAATCCTGGTAGCGAAAGTTCTCCGGGAGGAAACCGATCCGCCGCCGGGTAAACACATCGCCGATCGGTGCACCGAGAAGGGTAGCCGTTCCGGAGGTTGGCGTGATGAGCCCGGTAAGCATCTTTACGAAGGTGCTCTTGCCGGCACCATTGGGGCCGAGGAAGCCAAAGATTTGCCCCTCACTAACAGAGAGGCAAATCTTCTCGCACCCGACCTTGCTTCCATAGTTTTTTGTCAGGTTGCTCGTCTCTATGACCATATTCTCACTATTACCTCATTAAGCTGGCGATCTCCTTGGCGGTATCAAGATCTATGTTGCCGATGATACCGTATACAATACCGTCCTTCTGCCATACGAGTGCATTTGCGTTATCCCCGGTCTTTACGTCCTTCGGTGGCCTTATAAAGGCGCCATTGGTTCCATCAACCGTAACATCTATCGCACTGCCATTTACGCTTGGGATAGGAAGCGTATGCCTCCAATCCTTGAGTGCCTCAAGTTGTGATTTGATGCCATCAGGCAGCACTGGCAGGTCCAGTAGCGCATCTCTAACTACCGCCATATCAACCCCATCGGGAAGGATTACCTCCGGGCTCCTGGCTTGCGCCACTATGATCTCGC
>DASQQM010000162.1:0-4452 GCA_035643475.1 Anaerolineae bacterium
GATGTTGAAAGCTTGCTCGCAAAATCCTTCTGATCTTCATTAAATGGCATAACCGCAGAGCGGTTATAAAAATTAAGCGTACCGACGACTTCTCCCTTTACGATTAGAGGAATAGAGAGTAGCGACCTGACGCTATATAGATGTGCAACCTGCTGGTTTAGTCCATGACCACTATAAACATCATTGATGATTACTGGCTCTCTCTTTTGGGCAGCGAGCGCCAGAGATGTCAACTCGTTCTCCTTAAACCGCGTACCTATTAACTCCGGTGGAAATCCATATACATAGCGCGCGACCCAGAAGCGATTCTCGCGCATGATGATGGCTGCCGTCTCAGCACCAATGGCCTTTGTCGATTCAACAACGACCCTTCGCATAATCTCATCAACATTGAGCGTTGAATTCATAACGGCATTAAGCTCGTTAAGGGCATCGCTTAGTTTCTTTGCTCTTCTGCTCTCCGTTATGTCTCTATCGAAGGAAAGAATATACTTGTGCTCATCGAGTTCGAGCAGACTCGCATGAACCTGAACGGGAAATACCGCACCATCCTTCTTTCGGTGCTCAACCTCAAACTCGATTTTCTCACCGCTTAGCATGCGTTTTATTCGCTCGGGCATCTTTCGTGCGGACTCAGGTGTATCGAGGTCTTTTATGTTTAATGAGAGAAGCTCCTCCATGGTGTAGTCATGCATATCAGCGGCAGCCTGATTTGCGGAGATGACCTTTCCCACATTATCGCCCTCGGCATCAAGGATAAAAATTGCATCTCCCGCTGTTTTAAAAAGCGTTCTGTAGCGTTTCTCACCCTCTCGAAGTGCTTCTTCTACTCTCTTACGATCGGTTATATCGTCAATAGATATGATGGCTCCAATAACCGATCCCGTTTCACTGCGTACCGGCATGACATTAACAGAGAGAACTTTCCGTTTGCCATCCGGATACTCATGGATGTGCTCGAAGTTGCGAATTATCTCGCCCTTTCGTAGCGCACGTGCAAGCGGGGTCTCCTCTTCAGGCATAGGTATACCAGCAGGTGTGGTAATCTTAAACGATAGCCTCCAAGGATGACCAATAATGGTATCCCGTGCTACCCCAAGTATCCTCTCTACCGCCGAGTTAGCGAAAACCACGCGCGCCCTATCATCCACGATAATGACCGCATCCGCTATCGTATCAAGAATGAGATCTAGCCGCGCTAGTAGGGTCGATTCTTTCAGATCTATCACCCACACCCGGAGCTTTCGAGGTTTGCTAACTTTTGATCTATGTCTTCTATATCCACTTTTTGGCCATGATTACCATCTGTTTCTGAATTCAGGAGGGATGTTAGAGTGCTGTGCTGCCAGAGGTGAGACAGAAGGTGGGAACGACGGCCTTACTGGCACTTGGTGGGCAACCATGCCTGCCTACGCCCACCAAGGTTGTTTGCCGCGGGTTTAGAGCTGAGGCGTGGGCGGCCAGCGAATTGCCTGGCCGCTCACGACGTTCTACAAGGGCCACTAGTGGCCGCCCAGGTTACGGGTGATGTTGGGGGCCGCCCTGGTTGCCAGGCTGTCCCTCATATCCCAGCAGGCCAGGAGGCTGGCCACTCGGGTTATGTTGGGGGCCGCCCTGGTTGCCAGGCTGTCCCTCATATCCCAGCAGGCCAGGAGGCTGGCTGGCTAGCGCCGGAACAGCCACGCTAAACAGTAGCATCAAGGCTGCAACAAAAATAACGATAGCCTTCTTCATTGATCGGTCACCTCCCTTCACAGTGGAGTAGCCGTACTCAATGACGAAGGGAATAATTCCCGCGTAGATGAGTTCATAAACAAAGCCAAAGTGACCTCTTTGCTGGGATACGGACATACGAAGGTGTTGACCAAGGATTTTAAAAAGTAGCTCTGCTTAATTAATATTTCACAGTTGTCACCTGGGGAAACGATTGATTTTGGAAAGAGAAGGATATCGCGAGCTAAGAGTAAAATTGATGGAGATACGGGGGCGATCTTAGAGCCTGGGTATAGAACTGACATTGTACTAAGCAATGGTTTAGAAATTGCTATTAAAACTTATTATGCTAGCATGGAAATTGATCCAAGCATGAAGATCGTTCAGTGTGCCGAGCTAACTAAGCCCTCGTAAAGTTAGCGAAACTTCTTTACTTCATAGACCTGGCAATATCAACAAGTTCGGTCATTTTAACATTTTGAGTGCCGTACACAGTTATATTAAGACCAGTGCCGTGCCAGTCCTCATGCCATCCAAGGCTTCTTAGCTGACCCCTAGATTCATTTTCCACAGCAAGCGCCTTATAGCCTCTTATGTCGACAATATAGCCTACACTTGTGATAGCTTTGGATGGATCAGCTGTTGACGCATGGTAAATCAAAAAGACGCCACCCTCATATGTGATGTATAGTACATCACCCATCTCAATGTATAACCCCTTCAGCTTTCGTTCACTTGTATTTACCGGAACCGGAAAATCGTAAGGCAAAGCAGCTTTTGCATCGGCGACCCTCTTGTAGGTTTTTATGGCTTGGTAGCCCAAGCTCTCAGGATCAACGTCAATTTCGTCTTTAAGGATTCTGTTTAAGCCATCGTCTAAATCATGGTTTGCAATTTCACGGTCCGGCTCTTTGACGAGTGGATGGAGACTAGTAGTCAGTGAATTCTCGCCTTTAGCACCTGGCTTTTGTATATCATTTTTATCTTGGATATTATTGTTAAGCTCTTTATCATAGGAGAAAAACTCAGCTGTGGTTGCTGCGGCTACAAGTATCACGACAAATGCCGCTGCGGTCATGGCGTACTTTTGCCATCTTACCATACGAAGAGTTGAGAATTTATTTAAAGCTTTTGTTGCTCTCTTATGCGACTTGCGTTCAAGTGAGGCATTATCTCTACTTGGCATAGCTCCGAACTGCGTTGCGAGCCTATCAAGCTTCTGAGCAAGCCCATCTGGCACATCAAAATCCTCGGGCATGCTCAAGGCATTTGTTATCGCGTTGATCTGGCTGAGCCTTCGTAAACAGCCCTTGCAGCCTTTGATGTGAGAGTTTACGATTTGATATTCCCTATTTTTAAGCTCGCCGTCTGTGTATGCGCTCAATAGATTCTCTATTGAGCGCATATAGCATCATCCTCCACATTATCGGAAAGGCTCTCCAAAAGTTTTTTGCGTGCGTTGGCAATTCTAGATCGCACGGTTCCAATAGGTATATCCATAATCTCAGCGATTTCTTTGTAGCTAAATCCCTGTAAGGATTGCAGAGCAAGGCACAGCCGCTGCTCTTCACTTAAGCTAACAAAGGCTCGCTTTAAGGCATCTTTAAGTTCCGTAGCCTCGAGGGCTTTTTCTGGTTGGCTCGCTATTTTTTGCGTAACATCTGTGGCAAACTCATCCATCGGCACAGCCTTCTTAGAATTCCTTAGCCAATCTACACAACGACGCTTAACAATGCTAAACAGCCAGGTCTTGAAGCTTGCTCTTTGTGGATCAAACGATTCTAATGAACTAAATGCACTTACAAATACTTCTTGTGTGGTATCCTCTGCTTCCTGCGGGCTTGAAATCACCTGCAAAACAGCGTGGTAAACCAAAGCCCTGTATCGCTTAACGAGCTCTTCAAATGCCTCTTTAGTACCTATTTTTGCCTTAGCTACTAAGACTTCATCTGAGACCATGCGCACCTCTGCTTAAATATTCGCAGAATTTGCAGAAAAGTTCATTTATTTACCAAAAACTTTTTTACGCCTTGTGTATAAGCGAAGCGTAAATGGAACGTTATATAGAAAAGGGGTCAAATCTGTAGTTTTCAATTTAGGGAAATATTGGAGGTAGTGGAAGAAGACTAAATCAATGACATCGCTTGTAAAAGGTTGAAAGATGCGCTTAGAAACCACCCTCCCCTACCCGTCGGCCCATTACGGTCCTCCCCTGCGGGCTAAAACGCCCTTTCTCTCGTCAAGAGAGGGGCTGAAAATCAAGAATCGACCAAACCAGAAGTGCTCTGAAGGCAACACAACCCTCACCTTTCATTTCTTGCCCCAATAACTCAATCGATTCTCTATTCTCTAACAATGGAGCAATGGAACACTTTATGCGGATTTATGCTTATGTGCTTATATGCCATATAATAAAAGCAAGGCAATGGGCACAAGGAGTAACCTTGGGATTTCTATTTGAAAATCTAGAGGTGTATAAGAAAGCAATCGGATTTGCCAAAGATGTACAGCTGATCTGTAAAGACATAAAAAGGGGTAACTATGTACTCGTAGATCAACTGCAGAGAGCCGCGCTTTCTATTTCTACTAATATAGCTGAGGGTAATGGTAGATGGCACAAGAAGGACCGAGCCCATTTCTTCATTATTGCAAGAGGTTCAGCATTTGAGTGCGCGCCGTTATTGGAGATCTGTAGCGAATTGGAGCTAATCCCTAATAGTAGTGCTGCTTCATTAAAAG
>DASQQM010000163.1:0-2941 GCA_035643475.1 Anaerolineae bacterium
AACCAGAGAGCCCATCGTTATAAATGACGCCTTCCATGATGAGATGGCTAACCGCGAGTTGGTAGAAAGATATAACATTCGCTCAATGCTCATTGTTCCCTTAGTGGTAAGAGAGAACGCTATCGGCACCCTCGCCTTTCATTATCACTCGGCTCAGATTCCCTTTACCGAAGCCCAGGTTGATTTTGCAACCAAGCTGGGAACGATTGTATCGCTTACTCTAGAAAATGCGCGCCTTTATGAGGCAAAACGAAGTATCGCTGATGAGCTGCAGGAGGCGATTCTTACGGTGCCGCAAAGGATAGAAGGTATTGATTTTGGCCATCTCTACCGCTCCGCAACTGAGACCGCACGGGTAGGGGCTGATTTTTACGACCTTTTTGAGTTGGGAAGTGGCAGAATTGGCATTATGATAGGAGACGTCTCCATCAAGGGATTGGAGGCGGCTGCTTTGACATCGCTAGTTAAAAGTACGATTAGGGCTTATGCATATGAGGATATTCCTGTGGCCTCTGTTATGGATAAGACCAACGAAGCAATCGGGAAGATGCCTCCTCCAACGGTACTCATTACCGCCTTCTTTGGCATTCTCGACACAAAGACGGGAGAACTTACCTATTGTAGCGCAGGGCATCCGCCAGGGATACTTAAGAGGAAGACGTCTGAGACATCGTTTCTTATTACGAGCTCACCGATTATCGGAATGCTTCCTGGCTTGAACTACATAGGTGACGAGACGCTCCTTGAGGGAGGGGACGTATTGATCCTTTATACAAATGGCGTTACCCAGGCAAAATGCGATGGCGGGTTCTTCGGTGATGAAAAGCTGGTTGAGCTTATCAAAAGCTCAGGGCTAACGCCAGTCAAAGAAGTACCCCAGGCAATATTTAATAACGTTATGGAGTGCACCAGCGGAAAGCTCCTGGACGATATAGCGATACTCGCCATCTCCCTTGAGAGCATGCGCTAAAGAGAACATTCCTCACCCCGAAAATCACTCTATTATTTTCATGCAAAAAAGAATTTGGTAGTGTTTGGTCGGAAATTGATCGCGGAAAATAGCTGTAGCGTTTGACAATAATATGGTTGCAAGGGGAGTAAATTGGTAGAGCCAGAGAAAGAAAAACAGCAGCATATAGATGGGGAAGAGGGATTCAGGGAAAGCGAGGAGCGTTTCCGGAAGGTCTTTGAAGAAGGGCCGATCGGCATGGCCATAACGGCCATGGACTTTCGGTTTATAAGAGTCAATGCGCGACTAGCGCAGATGTTGGGATACACAGAAGAAGAGCTCACCAAGCTGACATTCCCCGATATCACATACCCGGAGGATATCGATAAAGACGTAGGACTTGCCACAAAGCTATTTAACGGGGAAATACCTTTCTTCCACATGGAGAAGCGCTACATCAAGAAAAACGGGGAGGTCTTCTGGGTGAGCCTCACCGCCTCTCTCATCCGTGATGAAGAGGGAAATCCGCTTTACGGGCTCGGCATGATCGAGGATATCAACGAGCGCAAGAGGGCAGAAGAGAGGTTGCGGTTGTTCTCGGAAGCTGTGGAAAAAGCCCCAGACGGGTTCCAGATCACTGACCTCAATGGGCGCATCATCTACTCCAACAAAGCAATTGAGAAAATCTATGGCTTTACTCCAGAGGAGTATATGGGCAGGCACGTCGATGAGATGAATGCGGACCCGGAATATGCGAGCAAGGTAATACTGCCCAGCATAAGGAAGACCGGAGGATGGACTGGCGAGCTTATGGTTAAGCATAAGAACGGCAGCATATTCCCCATATGGCTGACCACCTCTATGATTATGGATGATAAAGGAAACCCGATAGCCCTGGTTGGAATCATTCGAGATATTACCGAGCGAAAGAGAATCGAGAGGGCCTTAACAGAAAGCGAAGAGCGCTACAGAACGCTCTTTGAAAGTGCCACTGATGCTGCCTTTATCTTAGATATCGAGGGAGAGCGCCCTGGCAAAATATTAGCTGCTAACCAGGAGGCAGCTGACATGCATGGCTATAGCATCGAGGAGCTTCTTACGCTGCATATCAATGACCTTGATACCCCTGAGACAGCACAAGGGACTCCAGCACGGGTAAAGCGCCTCCTAGCAGGAGAGCGAATCAGGTTTGAGGGAGAGCACACAAAAAGGGACGGCACCGTCTTTTCTATAGAGGTCATTGCCAGCGTTGTGGAATTTGGTGGTCATAAATATGTCTTGGCTCTTGATCGAGATATCACAGAGAGCAAAACTGCAAAGAAACTAAGCGATGCATTAAACGAGATCAATACCGCCATAAGCTCAACGCTTGATGTAGATGATATTATGCGAAAGGTTGTTGTGGAATCGGCCAAGGCGATAGGGGCCGAGACGGCCGCAATAGAGTTGCGTGAGGCTGGTGGTTGGTTAGTAAGGTACGTGTATAATCTACCCCAAGAGCTTATCGGGAGGCAATCAACCGGAGAGAAAGCTGAAATTTCAATCCTCGCTTCTCGACTAGGACGACCAGTTGCTATTAATGATACTTATACTGATGAAAGAATAGACCGCACATTAATGGAGAAGTATAAGATTCGCTCTTTTCTTGCCGTGCCCTTAATTGTAAAGAGCGACGCTGTTGGCACCATCATCTTTAACTACCCGGAGCCGTATACCTTTACCGCTACACAAATTGATTTTGCAACCAAGCTTGGAGTATCGGTCTCCCTTGCCCTGGAGAACGCGCGCCTTTACGAGGCGGAGAGAAATATTGCAGACACCCTGCAAGAAGCACTTCTCATCATGCCTGAGCAGATAGAGGGCGTAAGTTACGGCCACCTCTACCGCTCCTCAACCGAGACCGCAAGAATCGGAGGGGACTTCTACGATATCTTTGAGCTGGAGCACGGAAAGGTAGGCATAGTTATAGGAGATGTCTCGGGTAAGGGAATA
>DASQQM010000164.1:2500-13599 GCA_035643475.1 Anaerolineae bacterium
AGTCCGTAAGGGCTGGTGGACTTCAGACAAGAGAGAATGCTGGAATGAGTAGCGAGAGTCAGGCGAGAAACCTGACCGCCGTAAACCCAAGGGTTCCAGGGTAAAGCTAATCTGCCCTGGGTTAGTCGGGACCTAAGGCGAGGCCGAAAGGCGTAGTCGATGGACAACAGGTAGATATTCCTGTACCACCGAGTCGCGTTATCAGCGATGGGGTGACGGAGAAGGGTAGCTTCAGCGCGGCGTTGGTCGTCCGCGTTTAAGCCAGTAGGGTGTCTTCTAGGAAAATCCGGAAGGCGTGTAACCTGAGAGGTGATGACGAGTCGATTGAGACGAAGTGAGTGATCCCATGCTTCCAAGAAAAACCTCTAGTGAGCGGCTTTGGTGCCCGTACCCCAAACCGACACAGGTGGGTGAGTAGAGAATACTAAGGCGATCGAGAGAACTCTGGTTAAGGAACTCGGCAAAATTGCCCCGTAACTTCGGGAGAAGGGGCGCCACATTAGCGTGTAAGGTTTTCCCCCAAGCGTGAAGTGGCTGCAATAAAATGGCCCAGGCGACTGTTTACTAAAAACACAGGTCTCTGCTAAGTCGTAAGACGATGTATAGGGGCTGACGCCTGCCCGGTGCCGGAAGGTTACGAGGAGATGTTAGCGGAGTTTTAGGATGAAGCGAAGCATTGAATCTAAGCCCCGGTAAACGGCGGCCGTAACTATAACGGTCCTAAGGTAGCGAAATTCCTTGTCGGGTAAGTTCCGACCCGCACGAAAGGCGTAACGATCTGGGCGCTGTCTCAACCAGGGACTCGGCGAAATTGTATTACCGGTAAAGATGCCGGTTACCTGCAGCAAGACGGAAAGACCCCGTGAACCTTTACTGCAGCTTGACATTGGATTTTGGTTCATCATGTACAGGATAGGTGGGAGGCTTTGAAGCGGGGGCGCAAGCCCTCGTGGAGCCAACCTTGGGATACCACCCTTGATGTATCGGGATTCTAACGGTAGGCCGTGATCCGGCTATCGGACAGTGTCAGGTGGGCAGTTTGACTGGGGCGGTCGCCTCCTAAAATGTAACGGAGGCGCTCTAAGGTTCCCTCAGACTGGTTGGCAATCAGTCGCAGAGTGTAAGGGCACAAGGGAGCTTAACTGCGAGACGTACATGTCGAGCAGGTGCGAAAGCAGGACCTAGTGATCCGGCGGTTCCGAGTGGAAGGGCCGTCGCTCAACGGATAAAAGGTACTCCGGGGATAACAGGCTGATCCCGCCCAAGAGTCCATATCGACGGCGGGGTTTGGCACCTCGATGTCGGCTCATCGCATCCTGGGGCTGAAGTAGGTCCCAAGGGTTCGTCTGTTCGCCGATTAAAGCGGTACGCGAGCTGGGTTTAGAACGTCGTGAGACAGTTCGGTCCCTATCTGCTGTAGGCGTAGGAAATTTGAAGGGAGTCGTCCCTAGTACGAGAGGACCGGGATGAACTGACCTCTAGTGTACCAGTTGTTCTGCCAAGAGCATTGCTGGGTAGCTATGTCGGGACTGGATAACCGCTGAAAGCATCTAAGCGGGAAGCCAACCCTAAGATGAGATTTCCCACTCTTTAAGAGTTAAGACCCCAGGTAGACTACCTGGTTGATAGGCCGCAGGTGGAAGAGCAGTAATGCTTGCAGCCGAGCGGTACTAATTGGTCGAGGACTTGGCTGTCACTTGATAGACGCTGTGTAGTTTTGAAAGGTACAAGGGCAAGTAGTGCCATGTAGCTGCCCGATGCATCGGGCAAGTGTATCTTTCAAGGTTCATGGATCCATGGCTTTAGAGGTTCGGTGAAGAAGTAAGCCGAACCAAAAGCCAAGAACCATGAATTTTGAAAAGTAGTTGCCCTATTTAGGGGTGCTTGAAAAGTTTACACTTTCGGTGGCCATAGCGAGGGGGAAATACCCGTTCCCATTCCGAACACGGAAGTTAAGTCCCTCAGCGCCGATGGTACTGCTCTGGTGACGGGGTGGGAGAGTAGGACGCCGCCGATTCTATAAGGCCTCTAAGTTAATAGCTTAGAGGCCTTACCTTTTTAAAGATTAAGATAAGATTACCTATAAGCCCTCTATAGTTCTAATATAAGAGATATTGCTAAAATAAGCGAAGGTCTAAAATCACTTGAAGCAGGTGAGAGTTACTTTGGAAACTTTGCCGCTCAACGAGCTTCAGCAGCGCTGGGATAGTTGTAGGGGTTTAATAAAGAAATACCTTCCCCAGGCAGAAGGGCTCGTTTTATTTTCACGGTTAAATATTTACTATCTCAGCGGGACATTTGGCAATGGCTTGTTATGGATACCGCTTGAGGGCAAGCCGGTTCTTTTATGCAAACGTGGATATGAGCGGGCTAAGCTGGAATCCCCTTTAGAAAATATTCTTCCATTTCATTCCTATAAAGATGTCGAAGGACTTCTTAAAGATGCGGGCTCTCCTTTACCTAAAATATTTGCCGTTGAGATGAATGGTCTTTCATGGTCTTTAGGAAACAGCTTTTCAAAGTATTTACCTGGATACGAATATTTACCGGGCGACAAAATGATATCCATTGCTCGCGCACGAAAAACCAAGTGGGAATTAAAAAGGCTAAGGGAAGCAGGGGCAAAGCATGGAAAATGTTTGATGGAACAATTGCCTCCTCTTCTTAAAGAGGGAATGACTGAGCTAGAAATAGCATATGTAATCTCAAACCTCTTTTTCCGAGAAGGTCACCACGGTATTTTAAGAATGGAAAACTTTGGCGAAGAAGTGTACCTAGGGCATGTTGCCGTTGGGGATAGCGGCAATTATCCGAGTGTTTTTAATGGTGCAGTCGGTCTTCGGGGTGCTCATCCTGCAATACCTCACATGGGCTCAAGCGAAATTAAGTGGGAAGAAGGACTGCTTTTGACCATTGATAACGGATTTAATATAGAAGGATATCAGACAGACAAGACGCTGGTGTATTGGCTAGGCAATCAAGGAAACATCCCTTTGCACATTAAAGCCGCTCATAATTTCTGCATTGAGCTACAAGACTGGATCGCCGAGCATTTAAGACCAGGAGCTCTGCCGAGCGAGCTATGGCATCATAGCACTGCAGTGGCGGAGAAACATGGCTGGTCTGAAGGGTTTATGGGCCTTGGCAAGAATAAGGTGAGCTTTGTTGGGCATGGTATAGGGCTTGCTATAGATGAGTATCCTGTGCTGGCAAAAGGTTTTGATTTGCCACTTGAAGCAGGTATGGTTCTTGCTATAGAGCCGAAAATAGGCATTCCAGGCATTGGAATAGTCGGTGTTGAAAATACATTTGAAGTGACGCCGGTAGGTGGGAAGTGCCTGACCGGAGCAAATTCCAAGATAATTTGTGTCCCGCTTAGCGATTAAAGACAAGTCAGCCAGTTGATTCAACATCGACCACAATTCTGTCGGCTTAATGTCGAGCTGGCACCGTTACTTACACCCCGAAACTATTATGTAGCAGCAAATCCGGAAACCTAAGCAAAGCCTTAACAATCTCTGCCATGTGTCGGGCGGACGGATCTGTAGGTTAATGGTTGCGTAAAGCCGAAGCGTCTTCTTAGCGCCATTTCACTAACCGGTATCATTGAGATATTATATCCCTTGGCAATTTACTTGTGATAAACTGTTAGGCTAGCGAGTTATTCCGAATGGCGGTTGATAGCCGCTAGTAGGCTTTGTCGCCATACGAGAGAATCAGGCTTGATCCATAATTAAGTCAAAGGAGGCACCATGAGAGAGCTGACAACGGTTAGTTCAAATACACAAATCTGTGCGGTTATAGGTAAACCGATAGCACATAGCCTTTCGCCGGCTATTCATAACGCCGCCTTTGAATTTTTAGGTTTGGACTTCATCTATCTGGCCTTCGAGGTCGAGGACGTGAAAGGCGCCTTAGCGGGTGTGCGTGCGTTCAAGAACTTCCGGGGCCTTAGCGTCACAATTCCCCACAAGACCGAGGCGATGAAATACGTGGATGAGATTGCCCCGGTAGACCGCAGCATAGGCTCAATCAACACGGTTATTCATGAAGGAGACCGGTTAATTGGATTGGGCACTGATGGACCGGGTGCGTTAAAGGCCATTATTGATGCCGGTGTAGCGATCGACGGTAAAAACGTCTTGATGCTGGGATCGGGCGGCGCGGCGAGAGCGATTTCCTTTACTCTTGCCCGGAGTACCAAGCTGGGAGAGCTTTCAATCCTGGATATTAATGAGACCTTGCTTCAGGGATTAACGGCCGACTTAAAGACCGGCACAGACGCCACCATCAAGTCCGCGCTGCTAAGCGAGAACTCCCTGGTTGCAGTGATGGAGAACGCTCAAATTATAATCAATTGCACGTCGGTTGGCATGCACCCAAACGAAGACGCCTCCCTGATACCGCCGAAGTTATTCAGGCCCGATCAGGTTGTTTTAGATATCGTATATACGCCTCTTGAAACAAAACTGTTGACCGATGCCAAATCGCAGGGCCTTAAAATAATTCGCGGGGTCGAGATGTTCATCAACCAAGCGGTTTTGCAGTTCGAGAAGTTTACCGGCGTTGAGGCACCTATCGATGTTATGCGCCGGGTGGTTATGGAGCGCTTGGGATCATGAACATAGTGCTTATCGGATATCGCGGGACCGGGAAAAGTGTCGTCGGAAAGCTTATCGCTAAGCGTCTCCAGATGAAATACATCTCTATGGATGCGAAGATAGTCGAAAACGCTGGCATGTCAATCCCAGAAATCGTGGAGAAGTATGGTTGGACGAAGTTTCGCGACATGGAATCTGAAGTGGCCCGAGAACTGGCAAAGCTCGACGGTGTTATTATCGATACCGGTGGAGGGGTTATTGAGCGCCCTGAAAATATAGAGGCGTTGCGAGCAAACACCCGTATTATTTGGCTAAAGGCTTCAGTTGAAACGATCGTCTCGCGAATTCAGGGGGACACGGAAAGACCCTCTTTAACCGGCGGCAAAACATTTACCGAAGAGGTCGCGGAAGTCCTGGAACGAAGGATTCCAAAATACAGGAGCGCAGCCCAGTATGAACTCGATACCGACCGGCTTACACCGGAGCAGGTGGCAGATATTGTTATAAAAATCTGGAAAGAAGGATAAGAAGGACGCCGTAAATATTGATAATTGTATAAGCCATTGAGGAATAGACTAAAACATGAGCGCTACTAAAAGAAGTGATAGCAGAAAAGAGGAAATAATTATAATTTTGACCGAGAGCTTAAGTGAGGTCTTGGCGAAATATCCAGTTATCAGCGCGTACTTGTTTGGATCTTACGCTAGGGGAAATACGCACCCAGGAAGCGATATAGATATCGCTATATATATAAAGCCCGTCTCAAAATTATCTTTAAACGAGGAATTAACCGTGGGTCGCGAGGTTGAAGCGAAGAGCGGTCTCAAGCCGATAGACCTGCGGATTATGAACGACATGCCGATTACAATGCAGGGCGAGATTCTCACCAGGGGCATTCTGTTGTACAGTGCTGATGATAAAGAACGCGTTATTTACGAGACCAAGACACTGGCTTTGTATTTTGATTACCTTCCTCATATTGAGCGCTTCCGTAAAGAGTTCCTGAAATCAGTTGAAGAAAGAGGGATTCTTTGATGGTGGATAAAGTTGTAATCGATGGCATATTAGCAAATCTGCAACTATATGTGGCTCAGCTTGATAGGTTATCCAAGCTAGGGCAAGATGAATTTTTAATTTCCAGTCATTCGATCTTTCAGAGTGGTCACCGCTGTTCCCATTCCGAACACGGAAGTTAAGTCCCTCAGCGCCGATGGTACTGCTCTGGTGACGGGGTGGGAGAGTTGGATGCCAATTCTATAAAGCCTCTAAGTTAACAGCTTAGGGGCTTTCCTTATATTTGATAAACATAGTACCCTGGGATAAAATGAGCTTTAAGAGAGGATAAGGAAAGAATTAAAATCGATTTCGCGGCGTGTTGTGAAATTTGGAGGGTTGGTCACTTGACGAAAAAAGGCCCGACGATATACGACATAGTTTATGAAATTCTCAACGCTCAAGGTGATTTCATGACGCTCGACACCATTGTCGACGTTTTTAAAGAAATCAATCCCAAGCATGATAAGTACAATTACAGGGGCAACATAAAGCAGGCAGTCCAGCTTAAGAACAAGATTACGCAGATCGAAAATAATGTATTTGGTCTGACGCGGTGGCTTGTGGACGGGCGCCGTTTTCGCATTAAGCCTGATCAAGACAACCTGATGGAAGGCCTTTACGCATACGATATTCCAGAAATCAATCTGCTGTTCTCAGGCGTATTGGAAGAGGAAGGGATTGTTGTAATAAATGATCCACGGTTGCAGAAGACTTACGAACTGGAGCTCGCTTGGGATGAGGTGATTACAAGAAAGCGCCTGCAAGGGCTTGAGGATTGGTATCTGGATGCGGGTTTTAAGCCAGGCGACGAGTTTATCATAACCTGTATCGACTTTGAGCGCGGGCGTTTTGAGATCGAATATCGCCCATCTCAAGGGCGGGAAGATGATGAAATCCAGGAGGCCAACCAGATCGTATGCGATACAGCGTTTGATTATATTTCGCATGGCAAAGTTATTCGTACGCATGGTGCTGAGGAGGGTTACTGGGCAAAGAACGTGCTCTTAAGCGTTCTTGCAGCGGGCACACATAACGGTGCGGTCATACCAGATGGTATTGCTGATGTCCTGCTTCAAGATTCTCGACTAGTTGTCAAGGAACGAAATTATATTTTCCTAAGAGACGAGTATAACCAGCTTTACCCGGATGACGACTTCGAATCCTTGAGCTCAAGGCTGATTCGACATCTTGAGGAGAGGTTAAATCCAACTTGGGATCTTGAGGACGAGGACGACCTTATCGATCTCGCTGCTCACCTTGCATTGGCTGAAAGCCCTGTAGATATCATCAGGCAGTTGGTCGAGGAGTACGAGTTTGAATCCGATAAGGACTTTGAAGAATTAGCAGGTTCTATAATGGTGATGTGGAACGAGACGCCACGTCCTGAACTGGGGTTTAAAGCGCCAAATGAAGTAGCCTCGGCCGGGCATGGGCGCATTGTGCCGATTGATTTTGCCAATCGAAGAAAGGCTGGCAGAAATGATCCTTGCCCTTGCGGAAGCGGTAAGAAATACAAGAAGTGCTGCCTGCCAAGGGATGAGGCGGTCAGGGTTGAAGATGACGAAGACACCGAATTGTTGGCATATAATGCTCAGGTTATTGAGCATACGCTTGATTTAATGGACGAAGATGATCTGGTACAGATCAACCTCTCGGATTGCAGGCCACACCATCGTTTCCTTATCGCTCAGCGCTATCGAAAACTTGAAGACGATGAAACGGCTATAGCTATATTAGAGGAACTGGCGGAATCAAAAGAAGAGGACTGGGACCTTAGTTCCGTTATGATATATTTGGAGCTTGTCCTTTGCTATAGCGATTATGGTAATTGGCCAGCAGCGCTTGATGTGATAAGGCGGGCTAAAGAATACGCCAACGAGCATAGGGGTGATGCAGACCGGCGCGTCATCAGGCTGATCGAAGCCAACCTCTATCTCCAGTCAGGGGACAGTTGGCAAGCGCTTGAGATCTGCAGGGAACTGGAAAAAGAAGACCCGGAAAAGCCCTTTAATTACGTCATGCAGGCTACGGCATACGTACACCTGAATGATTACAAAAACGCACTTTTCTATGTCAATAAAGCTGGGTCGGTGTATAAGACAATAGGCGAGAGCGATCCAGATCTAATGAATAGAATCAACCTTCTGAAAGCCTATATTGAGGCGCTGGTAAAACGAGAGGAATAGAACCAAGAGGACCTCAGCAGGATGTACCGATGGGCTACAATAGCCATTATTGTTAAGCCTTTCAGTGATATTGCGGGAAGCGCTTCAAAGTATCGTGTGGTAGTTGCTATGCTATTAGAAAATTTGAGAACAAGAGAGGCAGAAAACGCGTTTCGCACGCACGGCGTCAAAGTTGCCTATCTGTTTGGCTCTTACGCCAAAGGAACGGCGCTTCCAACGAGCGACGTTGATATCGCAGTCCTATTTGATGAAGCGATCGATAAAAACAGGGACTTTGAGCTCTTAGCAGGGCTTACTGCTGAGCTGATGAAGCTCCTCGAGAGAAACGATATTGATGTTGTTGCACTAAATAACGCATCCCCATTGCTTAGATACAAAGTATTCACCGATGGAGAGGTTATCTTTTCGGATTCAGAAAAGGGCCGCGTACGGTTTGAAGTAAAGGCCATGCGTGACTATTTTGATACCAAGCGGTTGCGGGAGATAATGCGCAAGGCATATGTGGATAGGAGCGCTTAACCATGGTGGATATCGAATCAGTCGTGGAGCGGCTCCAGGCGTTAGAAGAGTATACAGACCACTTGAGAAATCTTCGTCAGATACCATTCTCTGACGTTAAGACCGATATAAAAAATCGCTGGGCAATTGAGAGAGGGCTTCTTCTTGCAATAGAGTGTATTCTAGATATCGGAAGCCACATAGTCGCTGAAGAAAAGCTAGGTCGACCTAAAGATTATACAGAGATTATCGATATCTTGGGCGAAAAGAGTATCATCCCCGAAGAGTTCGCTAAAGAAATTCGAGGCATTGCCGGCTTCAGGAATATATTAATCCACGAATACGTTGAGATCGATATCGGGAAAGTGTACGGATATCTACAAAAAGCACCCGAGCAATTTGACGTATTCCGCTCTTATATCGGGAAGTTCTTAAAGCTCTAGAAACACCCGTTCCCATTCCGAACACGGAAGTAAATTCCCTTAAGCGCCGATGGTACTGCTTTGGTGACGGAGTGGGAGAGTAGGGCGCCGCCGATTCTATAAGGAAAAGCCTCTAAGTTAAAAGCTTAGAGGCTTTTCCTTACCTTTACATAACTATTATATCTTAACTATTGCATCTCAACCGCTATGAACATCTGATTTTGCGTAGTAAAACAGGTTAAATATAAATGGGATTAAAAAGGTAAGCGATAAAGAGATAATGCCTTTAAGATAATCTACCTTCTGCACTCCTTCAAGTGCGTTAGTTATGGCAAATGGCACACTATATGGAAAAATTGAGACATACTTCGAGCTTGCTATTACTATATTAAAAAAGACGGCGCCTATTCCTATGGCCATTGGTGGTATGTAATTTTTCCCGAGCATGCTTGCCGTCATCGCAATAGGAATCCAGGCAAAATGCATGGGAATCATCCTAAGAAAAAGCTGAGCATGCTTCCAGGCAATATCGGCAGTTAACGGGCCATCGGTCTTTGCGATGAACCCGAACCCTAATGTAAATATAAAGGCCAATATAAAGGTTGCGGCAATGATCCCGATCATTATAATAGTCTTTCCCAGCAGGAATTTAAGGCGTGAAGTCGGATAGGTAAATAGCTGGTTGATAGTATTGTTCTGGTACTCCTGAGCAACGATAAATCCCGCCATCAGGGAAAACAAAGCAGGCCCTACCAGTGCGTTCATGAGGAACTCAAGGTTTTTAAAGAAGCTATTCCACGGTATTGAGTGGATATGCGCTTGCGTTTGGGTGAGCATCATATATGTTAAGAAAGCCGCTACGAACGCCCCGAGAGGTACGAGCCACAATATTTTACCCCTCTTAAATTTTAACAGCTCGGTATGTAAGATTTTAAACATTCAGGGCACCTCCAGTCAGGTTTATAAAATAGTCCTCCAGACTATCTCTCATTAAAGCGATGTGTCCGACATCGATATCATTTTGAACCAGAAATCTGTTGATTTGAGCTGATTCAGTTAGTTGTTCGTAAATCCTTACGGTCCCAGGCTCGGGAATCAAGTAATCCATAATATGTAGTTTCTGTTCCAGCAGCAGGGCGGCCTTTCTATCGTTGTTCACCTTAATCTCGATATAGTGCCGGTTTCTTTTTTGAAGAAGGTCGTAATCAACCTCCTCCAACAAACTTCCTTGATGGATGATTCCAATTTTTGTGGCTAGCAGCTGGACTTCGCTTAGAATGTGGTTTGAGATCAAAACGGTGATCCTGCGCAGTTGGGCCAGGTCTAAAATTAACTGGCGAACCTCTTTTATACCGACAGGATCGAGCCCGTTGGTGGGCTCGTCCAGGATCAGCAGCTCAGGATGGTGAAGTAGCGCCCGGGCGATCCCTAATCTTTGCTTTATGCCCAGGGAATAGTTTTTTACCTTGCGATTTTTTACATCCAGTAATCCAACGGTCTCCAGAGCTTCTTCGATACAGTCATTGTTTCCCATGCCCATGAGTCTCCGGTGGATATCCAGGTTCTCTACCCCCGTGAGGTCAGGATAAAATCCTGGGAATTCGATGATGGAGCCCGTTCTTTCAAAGATACGGTGTCTGCCGCCCGTTATCTTTTCTCCGAATAACTCGATATGCCCGGCGGAGGGTTTGATCAGACCCATAATCATGCGAAGAGTGGTGGTTTTGCCGGCTCCGTTTTGACCCAAAAACCCGTAGATCTCACCGGCCTTTAAGGTCATGTCGATGCCATCTACCGCAACGTGTTGCTTATATCGCTTGGTAAGCTGGTGTGTTCTTAAGATATACCCCATATATACCTCACCCTTTCAAGGATAAGTATACGGAAAGAATCTTACATCCCTTTGAACTAAATCTTACAATTTTCTTACATCGATTTGTTGAGGTAGAAAGAGAACGTTGTTTTCTCATGTGGGGTACTTTCGACGAAGATTTCACCGTGCTGCTTCTCAACGAGTCTCTTTGTTATCGCGAGTCCCAGCCCGCTGCCCTGCAGCGCCGAGTTGCGGGAAGACTCCGCTGTATAGAGGCGATCAAAGATGTAGGGCAAATCGTATGGTGGAATACCCCTGCCCCGGTCCCAGACATCAATCCATATCTTATCCGGTCCTTCCCTTAGGCCAACACCGATGATCCCACCACTCCTGCCGTACCGTATTGCATTGGATAAAAGGTTTTCCAATATCCGCTCGACGCTGTAGGGGTCTCCCCATATGTATAGCGGTTTATCAGGGATTTGCAGTTCGGGGGTAATCCCTGCCTGGGCACAATCCTGGT
>DASQQM010000165.1:0-2222 GCA_035643475.1 Anaerolineae bacterium
AGTCGTATGATGAGTGGCCGAATTGAACAGCGAACAAGATGCTCACTAGAGCAGCAAGTGCCAGTGCAATCCACCACGTAGAGAGGGCCTTTTTAAAGACTTCAGACATTCTATCACCTTAAAGTGGCGCTATATGGTCAATGAGGCCGGCGCACCGACGCGCCTTGCCGGAAACCTCAACCCGTCAAGAGCAAACTGGATATTTATCTGCCAGCCGACAAGCGCCTTTAGCTCCAATCTTAGTAACGGAAAATGCGGGTCATCCCGTATAATATAAAAGCCGTTCTGCAGGTAGAATCCGATAGGTCCGGGCGGATGCTGATTGTCGGTTGTCGCAAAAACCTCAATGGCCTTAACCCTCCGCTTTACGAGCCCAGCCTCAATTGATTGCAGAAGAACCCGACCAAGACCTCTCCCCCGCGCCTGGGGTGCAACGTAAAGGCAGGAGAGAAGAACAGCATCGTCGCTTACCGGGCCAGATGGGTAACGCCGTACGCCGTGCCAGAACTCGGGCGGCGCATATTGAGCGAAGGCAAGCGCCTTGTTGTCTATGTAAACGATCTTGCCACATTCACCCCACGATTTGATGGCGCGTCTCATGTGCTCCTCCTTGGCGCACTGCCTCTGCCTGGCATCGCCCTTCTCCAGTACACCCTCCCAATCAACGCACATCCGGCACTTAAATCCGGAGCGCGAGAGTAATTTTGGTGTTGCTGACACTATCCTTCTTCTTGACATAAGCGCCCCGCAGATCCGATTGTATTTTACATACAGAATTTTAGCCCATTCTCGCCTGGCTGCAAGCCCCGGCGGATACTATAGAGAAATAGAATAAGGGGCCTGTTATTAACGACCCCTCGCATAAGAATCCTTTTTCCTACTATCGCTGATTATAAGAGTTATTGCTGATTAGCGCACAGCGCATTTAATAATTATACCTCTTCTTCCTTTTCCAGCTCTTCTTCGGCTTTTTCCTCGCCTGCCGTGGTCATCTCTTCTGCCTTTTCTGCTCCGCGAGTTATCCTTTCCTTAACCGTCTCGGCTACGGTATCAACCCCGGTGATCAAACGCTCTCTGGCATCCTCAATCCGACCCCTGAGCTCTCGGCCTCGCTCTGAGGCAACGTCGCGCAACCGCTCGCGCTCTTCTTCGTATCTCTTACGGCTCTCCTCCTTCATCTCCTCGTACCTGTCCTTTAGCTGCTCCCTGGTCTCTTTACCAGAGCGCGGTGCTAGGAGCAACCCACCGATTGCACCCAGTATGCCTCCGACGATAAGGGCTGCAAGTCTACCGGCTCCGCCCTTCTCTTTATTTGCCATATGAAAACCCTCCCGATAAAAATAAGATTTTTGCTTACCTAATGAGCTACCCAATCTCGTTTTTCTTAAACAGTACGCCTGCGCTGAAGCGCAAAACCGACCAGCATTTCGACGAGGTCGCTAAATTCAATACCCTTGGCTGCTGCGGCCATAGGAAGAAGGCTGGTCTCGGTCATGCCCGGGCTCGTGTTTAGCTCGAGCACATAGGGCACCCCGTCTTCGCCGACTATTACATCAACCCTCGATACGTCGCGACAGTTCAATACGGAGTGCACGCGGATTGCCGTCTCCTGAACCTCCCTTATGAGCTTCTCCGGAAGTCGTGCAGGTATGAAGTACTCTGCCTTACCCATAGTATACATCGATTCAAAATCGAAAAATTCTCTCTGTGGACTAACTTCGATTACTGGGAGGGCCTCCAGGTTATCGTTGCCAATAACGCTTACGCTCACTTCGGTACCCTTGATATATTTCTCGAGAATGACCTTGTCATCATAGCTCAGGGCACCGATGAGGGCCTCGGGTAACTCTTCCTTGCTATGCGCTATCTTTATTCCCAGTGCAGACCCCTGACCGGCTGGCTTCACAACTATCGGCAGGCCCAATTCGTCTATTACATCATCGAGTGCTCCGGCAGCGCCCATCTCGCGAAAACTGCCAGCGCTCAGGGTAAAGAAACCGGGGGTCGATATGCCTTTCCTTCTAAAGATCTCTTTAGCAAGGGCCTTGTCGAAACCGACTGTACTCGCATACACTCCCGGACCGGTATACGGAATCCCCATTATCTCAAGAAGTTCTTGTACGGTCCCATCTTCGCCATACTTCCCATGCAGTGCGATATAAACCAGATCGACCGGGTTCTGCTTGAGATTAGCTACGAGGTTCTCGTCGACATCGAGCTTG
>DASQQM010000166.1:0-7362 GCA_035643475.1 Anaerolineae bacterium
TAAATCGATCGGAACTCGATGATCTAATGAGCGCTGAGGGATATGAGGAGTATATAAAGGAGCTTTAAGGGTGGATTTTATCCCGGTAACGCAACAAGAGAAAGAAGTAATGCTCAAAAAGCTGGGACTTGCTAGTGTAGAAGAATTATTCGATATAGCGATCCCAGAGGAAGTTCGGATGCGCCGCCCGCTCAATGTTCCTAGCGATATAAGCGAGTATGAACTTGCAACTAAATTGACCTCGATCGCTGCGGAGAACGCATCCCTCGATAGTTACACCGTGTTTTTAGGGGGCGGAGCCTACGACCACTTTGTTCCGAAGATTGTCGATGTGGTCGTCTCCTTGCCCGAGCTCTACACCTCGTATACTCCATATCAGCCCGAGGTGAGTCAGGGGGTTTTGCAGTCATTGTTTGAGTACCAGACCATGATAAGCGAGCTTACCGGGCTTGATGTTGCCAATGCGTCCCTTTATGATGGCTCTACCGCTGTTGCCGAGGCCGCGCTGCTTGCGCACGATGTTACCGGTAAAAGCGAGGTCATCATTAGCGAGGCTGTCCACCCCGAATACAGAGAGGTGCTTAAAAACTATACCAGAGGACTTGGAATAACCATAAGGACGGTTCCGCTAGAGAATGGACAGACCGATGTAGAGTCGCTTGATAGGATGATAAGCGATTCTTCAGCATGCGTTATAGTACAGCAGCCGAATTTTTTCGGTTACTTGGAGGACGTTGTTGCCATCGGTAAAATCGCTGAGCGGTACCCGGCCCTTTTCATATCTTGCGTGGACCCGATATCGCTCGGAATATTAAAGGCGCCTGCTGATTACAGCGCTGACGTTGCGGTCGGTGAGGGGCAATCCCTGGGTAACCAGATGAACTTTGGAGGACCGTACCTGGGCATCTTTGCGTGCCGGCGGGATTATTTACGACGGGTACCCGGGCATTTGATCAGCTCCGCAGTGGACAAGAATGGGAAGATCGGCTATGTGCTAACGCTTCAAACGCGCGAGCAGCACATCCGTAGGGAGCGAGCGACATCAAATATATGCACGAGCGAGACGTTAAATGCCATAGCTGCTGCAGTGTACATGAGCTACCTCGGTCCGCAAGGGATACGGGAAGTGGCGAATCAGTGCCTGCAGAAAGCGCATTATGCATATGAGCGGCTACGCAGCATAGATTACCTGGAGCCATTATCGAGCGCCCCCTTCTTTAAGGAATTTACCTTCAAGAGCAACAAACCCATCGTTGAGATTAATAAGCGCCTCTTATCAGAGGGCATAATAGGTGGCATTGACGTCGGTAGGTTCTACCCCCAGCACCAGGATACCATTTTGTTCTGTGTGACCGAGAAGCGGACAAAAGAGGAGATAGATATGCTGGTAGAAGTGATGGGGATGGTCTAGTACAGCGTCACCTCTGTGACGCTGTACAGAGCAATGGAACAATAGAACAATCGAGCAATAGACATAGAAGATAGAAGATGGAAAATGAATTGGTTATATAGTATGGAAGCCTGTTCCATTGCGGTCCATTGTTCTACTGTTCTATTGTTCGATCCAATTTCTACTATCTTATAGGTCACATGATGTGGGGTGGAGGAGTAGGTGAATACCATTTTTGATATCAGTAAGCCAGGAAAGAAGGCGTACTCACTTCCAGACCTGGACGTTCCTGAGAAGAAACTTCCCGACTTGATACCAGGTGAACTTTTGCGTGAAAGGCCACCTGTCCTCCCTGAGGTAAGCGAGGGAGAGATAGCGCGTCATTTTACAAATCTCTCGAATATGAATTTTGGGGTGGATACGGTTTTTTATCCGCTCGGTTCATGCACGATGAAGTATAATCCCAAGGTAAACGAGGCGATTGCAGGCCTTAATGGGTTTTCGTATATCCACCCATACCAGGATGAATCGCAGGTCCAGGGCGCTTTAGAGGTGATGTATGGGCTTGCCACATGGCTTGCAGAGATCGGCGGCATGAAAAAGGTTAGTCTTCAGCCCGCCGCCGGAGCGCATGGTGAACTAACAGGCATGACAATGATCCGGGCATATCACGAGCGCAACGGTCATGCGAGAAGCAAGGTTATTATCCCTGACTCGGCGCATGGCACCAATCCGGCAACCGCAGCCATGCTTGGATATAAGGTCGTGCAGGTACCATCCGATAAGTACGGCGGTGTCGATGTGCGTGCGCTCGAGAAGGTGCTTGATGAAGAGGTTGCGGCGATATTTCTTACCAACCCGAATACCCTTGGGATATTCGACAGGAATGTGGTGAAGATAAATGAGATGGTTCACTCGGTTGGTGCGTTAAGCTATTGTGATGGGGCGAACCTCAATGCGATACTTGGCAAATCCCGGCCAGGGGATATGGGCTTTGATGTGATGCACTTCAACCTCCACAAAACCTTTTCAACGCCGCATGGTGGTGGTGGTCCCGGCTCAGGTCCGGTAGGCGCTGGAGAGGTTCTTGAGCCTTTTTTACCGGTCCCAATAGTGGAAAAGGACGAGGCGCTCCGTGCATATTACCTCGTGTATGATAGGCCGCTCTCCATCGGTAGGATGAGGGCTTTCTATGGTAACTTCTCCGTGCTGGTTAAGGCGTACTGCTATATACGGTCCTTAGGGAGAGAGGGGCTGGATAAGGTCAGCGATATCGCGGTGCTTAATGCGAACTATCTGAGGGATAGGCTGAAGGATATATATACGCTTCCGTATGACGCGCCATGCATGCATGAGTTTGTTCTATCGGCTGGTGAACAGAGGAAGATTGGGGTTAGAGCTAGCGATATTGCAAAGCGCTTGCTTGATTTTCACATCCATCCGCCGACGATCTATTTCCCACTGATCGTTGAGGAGGCGCTGATGATCGAACCGACTGAGACCGAGAGCATTGCAAGTCTGGATTCATTGGTCTACGCGCTAGAACAGATTGCCGATGAAGCAATTGAGGATCCTGGCATTCTACGTGAGGCGCCGCATACAACCCCGGTGTTAAGGCTCAATGAGGCGGAAGCTGCCCGGCACCCGCGCCTAAGGTGGTATCCCGAGAAATAGAGGATCGGGTGCCTACCGCCTGCAGTATTACAGCACTGGCAAACTGCAGCACCGCTATTGTAGCAGCTCAGGTTACCTCTCATAGTCAAAAAGGTAAATTAATTCGCAAAAGTACTGGATTTTTTAAACACTCAAGTTTATCTTTAGATTAGTGGCACCGTAAGTTGATCCGACCCTTATCTATCCACTGGGAGGGCGCTTATAGGATGCCAACGTGAGTTTACAGGTAGCTTCGGGTTATGTACATGAAAATGTAGCACATCCTAAAGCGGTATGGATATTGTAGAATAGAAATAGCAGGTTCAGTAAATGCCTGGAATCGCCAGGACACGTATAAATTTCGGATAAACGATGAGGTGAGGCATGGATAAGAAGAATGAACTAGATCTCAGTCATGTACTGGTCGATCTTTCAACGAAGTCAGACGAAGAACTCCGAGAGATCTTGGACCAGCTTTGTGAAGAAGAGGAAAAGATCTCATTCAGGCGCAGAGTGCTTCACGGCAAGATCGATATTTTAAGGGCAGAGCTCGTTGCCCGGATGAAAAAGACGCGCGAAGGCGGCGGCGTGATTACTGGCGCGGATGTTAGTAGACTAAGTGAGATACTTGCACGTAGCCTTACGAGCGTGTCAAAAGTCGATGTATCAGATGAAGAGGTATTCTAGTACAGCGTCTGTGACGCTGTACTAGAGCAATGGAACAATAGAACAATCGAGCAATAGACATAGAATATAGAAGATGGAAAATGAATTGGTTATATAGTATGAAAACCTGTTTCATTGCGGTCTAATGATCTACTGTTCTATTGTTCGATCTAATTTCTAACATCTTATAGGTCATATAATGCGTGATGGAATGCGTGATGGTATTCTAGTAGATTCTAGGCTCATCATATAGGAGGGGATTAGGTGGCCGGATCAAAAGTAAGCGAGTTAATTTATGAGCTTTTTAAAGAAGCTGGCACTAATGTACTAGAAGATAGGGTTGCAAGGTACATTGTTAATGAGCTTCGTGCTGGAAAGAAATTAAGTGAAATATTAAGTGATCCTTATGTAGTAAACAGGGTCAGGCGCGAGCACTTGATACATGTTCTTGAGCATAAAGAGATCCTAGTAGAGTTTGAGGCTCGGATAAAGGAGAGCTTGAATAGTAGTGCGAGGAAATCAGGCTCATAGACCGGATTTGTCGGGGGGATCGGAAGATGCAATGCAAGAAGTGCGGCAGCAGAATTGAAAAAGAGGATGAGTACTGTCGGAAATGTGGGGAGCTCTTAGCTTCCGACGTAGAGACAACCATAACATTGTCGCCTTTCGAGACAGAAGAGGAATCTGGTGAGATAGAGGTATCGGCTATAGAGGAGCCGGTACTAATAGTCAAAAAGGGACCGTATGTAGGCCATAGGTTTACCTTGACGAAAGAAAAAGTAACCCTTGGACGTGACCCAGCCAGCGATATCTTTCTCGATGATATAACTGTTTCTCGACACCATGCTAGGATAGAGGTGCTCGGGGATACGGTTAATATTACTGATGTAGGTAGCCTAAACGGTACATATGTAAACCAAGAGCGGATTGAGACAGCCAGACCACTTAAATCAAACGATGAATTACAGATTGGTAAATTCAGACTCGTCTTTTTGTCGAAGGAAGCTCGTGAATAATAAAACACTCAGCACCCACGCCCATAGTAAAGCGGTTTGCGTTGAAAGGAGGCAAATTCTATGTCTTCCGGAAGAGATTATATGACCATAGGAGAAGTCGTTAAGCAACTCAAGCCGCGCTTTCCCGATCTCTCAATAAGCAAGGTACGATACTATGAAGAAGAGAATTTAATTAACCCTGAGCGGACGCAGGGTGGTTATCGCAAGTTCAGCGAAGAAGATGTGCGAAGGCTAGAACTTGCCTTAAGCCTTCAGAGAGATAAGTATATGCCGCTTAACGTAATAAGGAAAAACCTCGCTCTGATGGATATGGGCCAGGCACCCCCTGAGATCAAGCAAATGACTAGCGGTAACGATCAATCGAGCCTAGACCCTGGGGATAATGAACCAGTCTTAGCTGAGCAAGCCATAAATAATATCGGTATCTCACCCGAGATGGCAAAGATGCTGGAGAGTTTTGGGATCATTAGACCCTTTAAGACAGTCGAGGGAAAATGCTACGGCCCAGTGGATGTACAGCTGATGACGATTGCTCGCGATATGGCAAAGTACGGGATAGAGCCGAGGCACCTGAGGATGTATTCGAGCCTTGCCGAGAAGGAGTTTACTCTTTTCCAGCAAATCTTATATCCGGTGCTTAGGCAGAAAGGCGAAGATAGGGATCTGCGGGTGAGAGAGATGCTTGAGAAGCTAAGCGAGTTCTCCAACCAGATTAAGGCGCTTCTCCTTAAAAAGCAACTACAAGACTACATGCAGGCGACCCAGTGATCCATGGTAGGCTGGAATGGTTCTTGGTAAGTCTGGTGAGGACATGGCCGTTCGCTACCTAAGACGAAAGAGATACCGCATACTTGCAAGGAACTTTCGGTCAAAGCTTGGCGAGATAGATATAGTTGCGCAGCATGTGAGAACACTTGTCTTCTGTGAGGTAAAATTGAGGCTAAATGAGGCATTTGGCCAACCTTTTGAGGCGGTAACCCCACATAAGCAGAGAAGAATCCGTAAGGTTGCAGAACTATATATGGCAATTGCTGTTAACCCAGGCGAGTTTGATGCGGTGCGATTCGACGTGATATCGATTCTGGCCGATGGCGCTTCCTTTAATATCAACCACATCGAGAACGCGTTCTAAATGTTTTCTCGTCGCTTATAATCCTTGTAGAAATAGAAAATGGGCAGGTGTAAAAGGGGATCCTTTATGGACTATCGGGAGCTATAGCCATTAAGGTACGGGAAAAAGTCTTTTAGGCTACTTTGCCTACTGGGGGAGTCGAGCACCTGCCCATTGTTCCAGCTATTTAGTTTTCATTATGTATCGCTTACTACCAGGACTGGAATATCAGTCCCCTTCATCACAGCGTCTGCTATACTACCTAGCGATCTTCGGATACCCGATTTCTCGGAGTTTCCTATAACGATCAGCTCAGGTAAAAACTTTTCTGCGTTATCTATAATGCTCCTTGCAACGTTCCCCGTTATTACTAGTTCTTCACAGGGAACATCATTGTTCTGCGCGTATTGCCTCGCAACGAGCAAACCATTATAACCGTTCTTGTTAATATTGCCACTGTCAAGGTATTGATCAATGGTCTTAGGCGTTTGATTAGCGCTTTCACAATTTATATCAACAAAAATTGCTCTTACCTTGGCCTTGAAAACCTTTGCCCAACCAATAGCATGTTTTGTGGCATTTATCGCTGATTTTGAACCATCAGTTGCTAAAAGAATCTTCTTGAAGTCAATAAAAAGCTCTTGCGCTTCGTTAAGTTTGAAGGCCCCCGCCGATTGGTAAAGATTCCCTAACACTATGCTCCCTCATCAACGATGATTACTTGGATAGCTGATCTAATCAGCAACAAGCTCACCATAAAAAGAATAATACGTAAGGTCGATAGAAGACAGCAAAAAACCGTGAACGGCACAAAGCGAAGGATGAAAGGGCCAATCCGTAAGTTAACGGAAATTAGTTACCCTTAATTACGAGAACGGGGATCGACGAACTCTTAACGACCGCCTCGGCGACGCTCCCGAGGGTGAGGCGCTTTAGGCCTGTACGACCGGTATTTCCGATGATTATGAGATCCGCCTCATAATCCGACGCGGAGCGAATTATGGTTTTTGCCACGTTGCCTTTAATAACTTCCGTTGTATAGTTGATACCATTTTTATCGGCATATATCTGGGCGATTGTTAAGCCAGCGGTACTTGGGCGCGTCTCTTTAGGGGTATCGATAATCGCGATGTTATCGTTATAATTTATCTGTTCCTCAGCTGTATCGACAAATACAATTTTAAGGGATGCGCTAAACATTTTTGATAAAGCTATCGCATATTTTGTGGCCATAATGGCCGGGGCTGAACCATCGGTCGCTAGCAGAATTCTATTAACACTAAACTCGATTTCGCCAATGTTATCGGGTTTTATGGCCTCTATACTCCGGCCCATAAAGTCACCTTCCCATAAGGGCGGACACGATAAATCTCTGACATTATGCTAAGATTATCAAATGCTTCGTGAGTTATGCAACTATATAAAATGGGATATAGGTGCCACCTGCGATCCCTCCGTCAGCAGGTAAATGAGATATGCTCCCGTACCACCAGCGAATTCGCTGGTGGTAAAAAAAACGTTAAAAC
>DASQQM010000167.1:0-5253 GCA_035643475.1 Anaerolineae bacterium
GTAGCGGTGCTTACTATAAGCGATAAGGGCTCGCGAGGTGAACGAGAAGATACCAGTGGACCGGAGATACAGCGCATAGTCGAAGTGGAGGGCGCTAAGGTCATCGCGTACCAAATCATACCTGATGAACAGTACGAAATAGAGGAGAAACTGGTTCGCCTTGCCGATTTTGAGGATGCTGAATTAATCCTCACCACCGGTGGGACCGGGTTTTCTCCCAGGGATGTTACTCCCGAAGCGACGCTGGCGGTCATTGAGAGAAGTGCCCCCGGTTTTGTCGAGGCCATCCGACACGAGAGCCTCAAGATCACCCCACATGCCATGCTCTCCCGCGCAGTAAGCGGCATACGCGGCCAGGCACTGATCATAAACCTCCTTGGCAGCCCAAAGGCAGTGCGTGAATCGCTTCAGGTCATACTGCCAGCCCTCCTACACGGCCTTCAAATCCTTAAAGGGACAGCTGGCGAATGCGCCAACCATTCACACACCGGCCAATCGCATTAGACCCCGCTATATTACCCGATATATAGGCTCACCTGATTCGATTGGTAAACCAATATACTATCGTACGTAGATAGTATATACAGATGTCTAGGATATCTTAGAAAACCGATTAAGAAGTCTGCGCTGCGGATGTAAGTGTACGTTACGAGGTGGCAGGTTGTCTAAGATAAGGCCGGTTTTGCTCTACCTAGTATCATTTGGCTTTGGAATTATAGGCACCTTTATAACTCTTTACTCTATTATAGGGCTACTCACGGAGCCTTTTTTTGCTTATCTTACAGTGCTTGGCGGCATTAACCTGTTTGCGGCAGTCTACTTGCTTTTTCTTAAGCCTAACTCAAGATTAAGTGCTCTAATAATAAGTGCAGTAGACGTACTTATATTTGGCTTCATATCTGTTGATTATCTACGAGTAGCACTAAATTCTCCTGGAGGAATAGGAGAGGTAACATACTTCTTTAGCACATTTGCAGTGGTCGCTTTCGCAATCACTAGCTTTTCTATATTTAGCTTTATCTTCTTGCTTCTTCCACAGACCAAACTTTTATTTAGATGGCAGGTTAAATTAGAGCAAGATTGACATCATGCATATCTGGCCAGGCCTGAACATTACCCAACTAGCTTAGCTAGACTTTTGCTCAGCTAAGCTAGTTGCCCCTAATCCCCATAGGAGGAAATCCCGCGGCTAGTTATCGTATTATGGGCCGCCGGAGAGCACATATCTCGAATATTCTCCATCGTCTCCCTTTAAATAGATAATCGTATATGTAGAGTATCGGTGTTTTACATCATGGCTTTCGTAATCTTCCTTTAAGACGTATAGACCTCGACCCCAGTAATAAGATGGATTTATTGCTTTTAGCTCGGCTGGTTGTAGCTTTTCCAGTCCACGGGGATAGTAGCAACGTCCCCGGAAGCTGATCCTGTCTGGCTCAAAGAAGGGCACTATATGCCCCCAGTTAATGCGATTATAGATCGCAATGCCAACGATCGTGGTAAAAGCCAGTAATATAATGGCATACAGTACCTTTCGCTTCATTACTTAATATCCCTCCCAGGCCAAGTATTTTGGGGCCAAATTCTTTTATATTATATGTACTTCCCTCCATAGTTTTATAGAGAAGCTATCGAGAAAATGTGTTATTAGGAAGATTACTTGATGGCTATAGAATTTTGTCATCTATGGTGGGAGGTTCAGATATTGTTTAGTTGCCCGGCTCTATGCCTTGCTAGAAATAGAATTGGTTTTTATTATTACTATAATAGCACTATATATTATAGTATAAGCGATGCCACAGTAAATCAGCAATACGTTTCGCGTTACGACCCTATAGGGTGAAAGTGAATGCTCAGCAACACTTACCTGCGCACAATAAGTGGTGTTATTACATTGCGTTCGTCTGGGAATGGCTCTGGGCTCAATAATGAGAATTATAATTCTCCAGAGCTACAATTCTGCTAACCTGCAAGGGGTCGATAATCTTGTTCTCATGAAGTACGATGCAGTAAGGTGTGCTGTTGATACGTGCTACGATAGCGAACGCAATCAAGGAGTACTATGACCCTTGTTGATGTATATCTCTATGTCGGTTTATTTTTAATTAATATGCAAGCCCTCGCACAGGCCATTAAAATGAAGCCTTATGTGATGAGCGAAACTGGGGAAGTTGTCTTTCGGCATGGTTTAGCTCGTAAAAGGCTTACCACAGGTGTTTTTGTTTGTGAGCTGGTTTTTCTTATAGTGGGGTTTATAGGGACCTTCCTCTCTAGTTTTGATCCTTATTACACATCCCAGCTACCTGAAGTATTGCTAGCAGCTGTGCTGGGGGTTATCTTTTTCGGGGGCATTTTGGGTGCGCTTTTTATAGTTGAATTTACCAAAGTCTTTAAAACCTCCTACACAATAACAAAGGAGGGTATCATCATGCGGGAGTGGTCATCTCGCACATTGATAAAGTGGTCTAATATAGAGCGAGTGCGCATCTCAAGCTTCATTGCAGGCCGTGAATTGATTTTTCGAACCCCTGAAATGAAAATTAATCTTTCTCTTAACCGGCAAGGTCGCAAGATTGCTGCACGGGCAATCAAAGATCACCTTCCTGTTGATACATGGCGACAGGCTGAAAAAGCCATAGTCGCCATACTGGCAAGATAGTGACAGATTGGCGCTAATAGGGCTCTGAGCCCCAGCAGAAACATATAAGTCAATTCAAGTCCTTGGAGGAGGCTAACATGCAGGGGAACTTTTATACCCAAACCACCGTCATAGTATCAGAGGATCCATCAAAGCAGTATGAAATGACTATTACTACATACTAGAGTATAATAGCAGTAGATCCCTGAAAAGGAGAGCGTATGAAGTCACGCATTCTTAGCGCATTTCCCATACTGGCCTTAGTTGCCTTACTTTTAGTTTCCCTCGTTGGTTGTCAGGCACAAAGTTCCAAGAAAGCTAAAGCAACAGCATCAGCACAGCAACCTGTGCACTTTAAGGCCGGAGATCTTGATATAGTCATAGCGCATCCCCTACCATCAAAGCTTCCTACGATGAAGCTCCTTGAGGTGCGTGAGGAATCAATTAACACCGACACGGTCCTTACAATGTTTAACTTCGATAAGAAAGCGATGCGTGGGCGAAACGCGCCCGAAATCGGTGGCTACCAGTACATTATGGATGGTCCACACAATGGGCAACAATACACTGAATCTGTTACCATTAAGCCCCAAAACCATATTGTCTACCAGCGTAACCACAGAGTTAAGTATAGTAAGCACGACCCGCACCTTAGCGAAGAACGTGCCAAGAAAATAGTCGAAGATTTTATTAAAGCGCACGGTGGCTTGCCGGAAGATGCCGTGTTAGCAAGCATCTCCCCATCAACAACTGATCGAGTCAAGTCTGACAGCGGCGTGGAGGAGATCGTCCACCAGTATGCAGCGACCTATGTAAGCCAAAAACACAGCGGCTATCCAATAGATGGCGCAAACTGCATCCGGGTCGATGTTGATGACGACGGGGTTTTCATGTATGACCGGTATTGGCGACACCCAGGTGGCATGGTTGGCAAGCCACTAAAGCTTATCGGCCCCAAAACCGCTGTTACCGGGGCGCTTAAGCTCATCATAAAATCGCCGTCTTATTATTCCTATGATCTTTTCAGTTATCCTCATGGGCTCTTCAGCTCAGGTGTGGTTGACCTGTACAAAGTTGAGCTCACGTACTTCAGCCCAGATCCACGGGAGCATGTAAAACACCTCCGGCCTGCGTATAAAATCAGCTTCCTCAACAGCAGTATCATTGCCTATACTGATGCAACCACCGGCATTGGGATAAATGGAGGGCTAAATGACCCTGCTGCCAGCATGAATCAATGGAATAAAGACCGCATGCTAGCCGAAAAGCGTGTTGAAGAGTCTAAGAAAAAGCATAAGATCACGGCAAAAACGCTGGAGCAACCGCCCACCAGCACTCATTATACATGGATAGGCGGCAAAACCCCCACCCTTCCAAAGAAGATGACGATTTATATGCGGGGAAAGGGGGCGCTTACCAATGAGGAAATCGCACGGTTTAGCGAACTGTTTGGGACGAAAGAGCCCCTTCCAATGAGTGACAAGAATTTTCTCAAGTTTGGTTCAGCGAAAAAGAACGACTTAAAGCCAGGCGAGGACTACACCTTTCAGACGAGCAGACAAGATGTAAGCTTTACCTTTGAGCTCGTTGATTGGACGCATTGGTCAGCTAAACACCCGCAACTGCCCAACATTGAAACGGCTAAAGGGGCGGCGACCGCGTTTCTTAAGCCCCGCGGGCTTCTCCCGCAGGAAGTCGGCGTTATCGAGACTTCGGTAGATCACGCTGAGTATGTCCAGCCGACTAAGGAGCTTGTGACGGCACCCGCTGTATGGGTTCATTTCCAGGGTAAAGTAGATGGTTACCCAAGCGTAGAATCTGACGGTCGTCCCGACGTATATAGCTGGGTTACCGTTGGCATCGGCTCGGGTGGAAAGGTACTGACCGCTCACGGGATGCTGCCGGCAGAGCCGAAGCCCGTCGTAAAGCCGCTGCGATCAATCAAAGATGCGCTTGTCGAATTAAACGAGGCTAACGGCTTCAGTAACTCAGACCGCCCCATTCGTGTTGGCGAAGGTGGTCCTATCGGCTACGGCGGTTCATTTGCAGTCGGGCCCGACCTAAAACGCGTCAAACCAGAGGTCTTTGAGTATAAGATCACCTCGGTTGAAATTGCGTACCAGGTTCGCTTTTCACGCTCTGATGAGTGGTATGTTGGGCCGGTTTACGTCTTTACGATTGCCGATACGCAGAACAATCGTCCCAACAAGATAACAGTTCCCGCAGCGAGGCCATAACTAGGACACCGATAATGCAACTGGTGTCCCGAACTCGTTAATGTGGAAGGGGCCGGGAGTTCACGGCCCCTGATATCCACACCAAAAGGTCCTTTAATTGGCCTCACCTCTCGGTGGGAGATCCTGATCTTCCCACCTCAACGCATAATGTGTCTTTGCTGCTATACAGCGGCACCGCATTTTTCCAAATCAATTTTTGGCTCAATTTCGGGAAGTTACCCTTAAAATAATTGCAGCCGATGACGATGTTGTTAATAGCCGAAGTTGCCGATTCCGCCATGTATAGATATAATGTTCAGGCAAATTCAATTAAAACTTTCGAGAGTTGGATGACATGAAGCTAATTGTGACAGAGAAAAACATAGCAGCCGAGAGAGT
>DASQQM010000168.1:0-15397 GCA_035643475.1 Anaerolineae bacterium
TCAGGCTTAAAATCACCTTAGCGATATCATCATTTGCTGGGGATTTATCACTGACTTTCGCGGCCACAGCCGGAGCCAGCGCAGCAGTTACTGCGACTATCTCTCCCCGCCTTCTGACTTTCATAAGGATAATCCTCCTCAGTACGGCAGGATATAACACCCTTTTAATTATGTATCGTTTAAAACTGCCTCTTTCTTGAGGAGTATTGGCCTAGTACCTGCAGGAGGCTCTGCTGGCGCGCTAGTAGACGTAGACCATCGATCCGACAGGCATATTATCATAGACGTATTTGGCATCAGGAATCGGCACCCTCACGCAGCCATGCGATGCGGGGTAAGGCGGCACGCTCGAGAACCCATGAACAGCGATTCCCCCATAGAAAAAGCTGCTCCATATCATCGTCCCGCCATACTTCCTGGATACGTGTTTGTAGCCAGCTTTCCAGTCAACGGCTGATTTCACCGATGGTGTAGTATACCCCCGGCGGCCGGTGGAGGAGTTGAGTATCTTCTCAACCTTACTATTCTTAACAACCAGTAGTACCTGGTGAGCTTTACTTACCTCTATGTGGCTTCCGCTATACCTGGCGGAAATACGCTTTGGGTTGCGCAGTGCCTGGAGTGTCTTTGGCCCAGCGATACCATCCCTGGAAAGACCATTTACCTTTTGAAACGCAACGACTGCATGGTAGGTATGCATGTTGTAGCGACCGTCGACGGTCCCCGGGGAGTAGCCCAGCGAGATAAGCTTACTCTGGAGATATTTAACATCCTCTCCCTGAAGGCCCATTCTAAGCACCCTTTGCGGTGCCGCCGTCGGCTCGGTAGAGGCAACTGTACTGGTGTTTTCTATCGAGGGATTGCTTTGATTTGCGGTCGTGTCAGTAGTTGTCGTGCCCGGAGCAATCGGCATTTCGCCCGGCGGGCTGGGCGTCTTCGTGCTATCGGGGGTCTCGGTTGTAACTGCTTTTCCGTTCCCTTCCGGCTCCGCTTTCTTCCCCGGCTGGGCGGGCGTACCGGTGCGGTCTTTGGGCGATACCGGTATCGCCGTTTTTCCGCATCCCGCTAGAGTCAGTGCGCTTGCCGTAATGGTGATTACGGCAAGGATTAGTAACGCTACCTTGCCCATCAATCTACCCTCGCCCATCATCCATGCCCTCTTCCACCATAGTGTCCATCGGTACATCAACCCTGAACCGGAATGTCTTCTCCGTGTATAAAAGTAAAAACTATCACCGGTGGTTCAGCTACAGGCGTAGTAGTGAATCTACCAAATCTCCCTAACCACTTAGTAGTAGATATCCCCACATCGCGGAAAAGACAAAACCTGGGATTTATATACCCAGGTCCCGTCTTTCCTATTGGGAGGAATTTTGCGTATGTAGCCGGCACTCTCCAGTGTGTAAGCCCACAGGCTTTTATGTGTGCACGACAGCAGCCGGGCTAACACAAAACCGGGGACTTTAATCCCGGTTTTACGAGATATGTTAGGCATCTACTACAGCTTCTGATCCAAGTATCGCTCTGAGGTCTTCGTCTGGCGTGGTTATCGGCTTAATGTCGAAGTTCTTGACCAGGACATCCAGCACGTTCGGTGTAATGAATGCCGGCAGTGAAGGCCCAAGGCGGATATCTTTAATTCCAAGGTGGAGGAGCGTGAGCAGTATCGACACAGCTTTCTGCTCATACCATGAGAGGACGAGCGAAAGTGGCAGATCGTTTACTCCTACACCGAAGGCCTCAGCCAGCGCCACGGCTATCTTAATGGCCGAGTACGCATCGTTGCACTGGCCAACATCCAGCAGCCTCGGAATGCCGCCGATATCGCCGAGATCCTTATCGAAGAACTTGAACTTGCCGCAGGCGAGAGTGAGAACGACACTATCGTCTGGGACTTTCTCTACGAACTCGGCATAGTAGCTACGACCAGGCTTTGCTCCGTCACAGCCGCCCACCAGGAAGAAGTGACTGATATCTTTATTCTTCACCGCTTCGATAACCTTATCCGCAACACCGAGCACCGCATTTCGCGCGAAGCCGACCATGACCGATTTTGCTTCAACATCCTCGGTGAATCCCGGCATCTCAAGCGCCTTTTCTATGGCCGGTGTAAAGTCCCCATTCGAGATGTGGGTTACTCCAGGCCATGCAACAGGACCGGTTGTAAATATAGCGTCCTTATAAGAATCGAGTGGCTTCTGGATGCAGTTCGTGGTTATCACTATTGCGCCAGGGAACTTTGGAAACTCCCTATGCTGGTTTTGCCATGCCGTCCCATAATGCCCGTAAAAATGCGGGTATTTCTTCAATTCCGGATAGCCATGGGTGGGAAGCATCTCGCCGTGCGTGTAGACGTAAATCCCCTTACCCTCGGTCTGCTTTAGTATCTCTTCGAGGTCCGCGAGGTCATGTCCCGAAACGAGAATAGCCTTTCCTTCTTTGGCTCCCAGAGGAACCTTTGTGGGTGTGGGATGGCCGTAGGTATCCGTGTTCGCCTTATCGAGCAATTCCATCGTTCTTAAGTTGATTTCCCCACACTTCAGAGCCATACCTACCCAATCAGTAAGAGCGAGGTCGTTTCGCACAAGTGATGTGAGCGAGTCATGAATAAAGGTGTAGATAGCGTCGTCCTCCTCGCCCAATATCTGTGCATGATACGCATAAGCTGCTACACCCCTGAGGCCAAACAGAACAATGTCGCGCAGGGATTGTATATCGGGGTCCATGGTGGGATCAGGCACTACTTCTATCACCTGTTCCCCTTGTTTAACCATAGCCTCTATAGTTGCTTCTGGTGTAAACATTACATATTCTTTTTCAACATCTACGTTCCCACCCGCAGCCTTGACCTTTTCTTTGAGACCTTCTCTCAATTCAACGCTCCGGTTGATGAGCGAAACAAGCCGGTCCGGGTCGAAGTTGACATTTGTAAGCGTTGCAAATAGCGCCTCGATTGTAAACCTATCAACCTCCTGGTCACTTACACCGGCCCTCTTTCCCTCAGATGCATAAAGGGAGAGTCCCTTTACTGCATGAGTGAGAAGATCCTGGAGAGCCGCAACATCGGGCTGCTTTCCACAAACTCCCGAGACTGTACACCCTGTACCCTTTGCTGTTTGCTCGCATTGATAACAAAACATTTTTCATCCTCCTTCTCTGCTCTTTTAAACACAACTTGGCTTGGACAACGTATCCACAGACAGGGTTATCCGTGAATTAAAGGTGGTAGACACCGCACGCAGACCCAGACGCTCTCGCCGTTGAAGCGCGTGGGAAGAAGCGGGCGATCCGTATCAGCCGCACCACACCAGTGGCAATGCTGGGTTACCGGATCGACTTTGCGGGTGGCATTATGCTCATGGACCGCCTCTTCGCTGAAGGTTTCCGCCTCGCGCTCGACGATTGTAAGTGCGCCCATGGGACAGGTGCCAAGGCAAAAACCGGCACCATCACAGAGCTCCTCTTTGATTACCTTCGCCTTTCCATCGACTATCTCAATTGCCCCTTCAACGCACGGGCTGACACAGAGACCACACCCGTTACATCTCTCTTCATCAATGTGAACGATTTTTCTGACCGTCATGGCTGCCTCCTTGACCGTCATGATTCCACCTCACTTGGTTAATCTAATCAGATGGTAAACCGGGCTCGGTGTACTGGCATTGACTTAAGTCAAGAAACAGAAAAATTTCTAAATTTTTTAGGAATTTTTTGCATGCGGATACCTTAGTCGGTTAGAAGAACCAAGTTTCGAGATCCAGGCGAGGGGAAATTTTAAAATCATGCAGGCGCACCAGTGCTGTAAAGCAATAGTCTAGTCCTGGAAGGCCGATCCATAAACGAGAGAGTGTGGAAGTAAACAGGTATGTAGAGGAATTTACTTCTTGAGGCCTGATGCTATCTCCTCAAGCATATCGATATCGAGGATTTTTACTTTCCTACCGCTGGTATCGATGACGCCGGTCAATCTCATCTTCCCGAGAGTCCGAGAGATCGTCTCGCTTATCGTCCCCAGTTTCTGGGCAAGCTCTGTCTTGCTGACATCAAGCTCAATTTCAATACAATTTCCATCCTCACAACCGCTCTTTAAAGCAAGATTGAGGAGGTGCCTGGCGACCCGTGCCGGAACATCCTTCAGCGATAGTTCCTCTACAAGCGTTGCAAATCGTCTCAGGTGGTGAGACATGATCGCGATCATGTTCAAGCTAAGTTGCGGGTCTGTGTAAACCAGGGCTTTGAAATCATCGCGCCTGAAGAAAAGGACGCTCAGATCGGTGACAGCCCTGGCAAATGCAGGGTAAGAGACGTCAGAAAAAAGCGTTATCTCGCCGAAAGGCTCGCCATTTGAAGCGAAGTGAAGAATCTGCTCACGTCCATCGGGGCCCAGCTTAAACAACTTCACCCGCCCATTTACGATGGCATAGAACCCCTCTCCGACATCGCCGTCGGAAAAGATCAGTTCTCCCCGCTTAAACGTCTTATATTTAGCTATCGAATTGAGCTCGTTAAGGTTTTCTTCTGGTAACCCCATGAAAAGCTGGCAAGCTCTCAATGCCTGTAACTTATCCACGACATCAACCTCTGAGATAGGATACTATATTTTATCAGCAACTGCATTTCTTAGCGAGCGGGATCAAGCAGATGAATTCTAACTCCGAATCGCCCGTGTTGTTGAACTGATGTTCCTCCTCCGGGGGAATGTAGATGACATCGCCCTGGTGTATCGGAACATTTTCACCGTTTTCAACGACGGAACCTGATCCTTTTAGCACGAAAATCTCGTGCTCCCATGGGTGAGTATGGCGAGGCGTGTTACCGCCCGGCATAAGGTTGAAAACCCGCAGCGCGAAATTCTCTGCGCCTTCGCGCTCAGACAACACCCATCTTAAAGAGACGCCTTTTGCTCCACCCTCCTCTACATCCATTTGCTGAACCTGAACATAATTAATTTTATACATGTAAACCTCCACAGTTACCGGTATAAGAGCATAAAGCAAGCACATAGTAGCGTTCACCTAAATATAACATCCCAGAAACAACCCCGTAACAGAAAAGCAACGAATATTTAATCCTATCGAAATTTAGATGAAACACGTCCTGTCTATTATTGAAACAGAAAACAAAGATGCGGCACGGTAATTCTAGCTGAAAGGAGTTGGTAGTCGCCCAAATTGAGTTCGCTAACACGCTGCAGTGCGCTCTACCTGAGATACTCGGAAGCATTAAACAGTAGCATTGCTGGTAACAGAGCAATTCCTTGTAAGAGATATTTGGAGATTTTGAACGGAGGGATACTGGATGGGAAATATCAACGCAGGTGACACCGCTTGGATGTTGGTGGCAACAGCCCTGGTCATGTTCATGACACCGGGCCTTGCCCTATTCTACGGCGGTATGGTAAGAAGCAAAAACGTGCTCGGCACAATAATGCACAGCTTTATTATGCTTGGCGTGGCTACAATTGTATGGGTGCTTTACGGCTACAGTCTCGCTTTCGGTCCAGATCAGTTTGGGATTATCGGTGATCTAAGCTGGTTAGGCCTTAAGGGTGTGGGAATGGCGCCAAATGCGGACTACGCAGCAACGATACCGCATATTCTCTTCATGGCATTCCAGATGATGTTTGCAGTCATCACTCCGGCTCTTATTTCAGGAGCCTTTGCCGAGAGAATCAAGTTTAGCTCATTCCTAGTTTTCATGGTCGCATGGATGACACTTGTGTATAGCCCGGTCGCGCACTGGGTATGGGGAGTCGGCGGTTGGATTAGGGAACTTGGTGCGCTTGATTTCGCAGGCGGCACGGTGGTACATATTAATGCCGCGTTTGGTGCACTTGCCGCGGCAATCATTATTGGGAAGCGCAAAGGGTTTGGCAAAGAGGCTATGCACCCGCACAATCTGCCCATGACAATCCTGGGAGCCGCGATCCTTTGGTTCGGTTGGTTTGGATTTAACGCTGGAAGTGCCCTTACAGCCGGTGGATTGGCCTCTATCGCATTTGTCGTTACCCATATTGCAACCGGTACGGGCGCTTTAGGATGGGTTCTTGCCGAAAAAATTAAAACAGGAAAGCCCACGACCCTTGGCGCGGCCTCAGGTGCAGTCGCCGGGTTAGTCGCGATAACCCCGGCCTCCGGCTTTGTCGGCCCAATTGCAGCGATCGCTATTGGCCTTACCGCAGGAGTCCTCTGCTACCTAGCAGTCGGGCTTAAATTCAAGCTGGGGTACGACGATTCGCTCGATGTAGTTGGCGTTCACGGGGTCGGTGGGATTATCGGGGCCCTTTTAACCGGTGTATTCGCATCCATCGTAATCAACTCTGCCGGTGCAAATGGCCTCGTTCATGGCAATGCATCGCTCCTCATTAAGCAGCTGATTGCCGTAGGTACAACAGTTGGGTACTCATTCATAGCATCTTTCATAATATTGAAGGTCATCAATGCCGTTATGGGTCTTAGGGTCAGCGAAGAGGATGAGGTCACCGGGCTTGATCTTTCGCTACACAGCGAGACCGGTTATGCACTCGGTGGAATTGGCGGCGGCACCCTTGAGCATGCCGAACCGGGGACACTCCTTCAGCCCGAAGCCGACTACGTGACGAACGCCAAACCCGCAAACGATGCGTACTAGGAGGAATACCGATGAAAAAAGTTGAAGCAATAATCAAGCCATTCAAGCTCGACGAAGTGAAGGATGCACTGAGCAGTTTGGGGATTAAGGGTCTCACTGTATCGGAAGTCCAAGGTTTTGGCAGGCAGAAAGGGCATACAGAGGTTTACCGGGGCGCCGAGTATAATGTGGATTTTGTTCCAAAGGCAAAGCTGGAGGTCCTGGTTGAAGAGAACATGGTATCCCAGGTCATCGATACCATTACCCAGTCCGCACGAACGGGCAAGATCGGGGATGGTAAGATCTTCATCCATCCCATCGAGGATGTAATCCGCATCCGGACCGGTGAGCGCGGTGCAGACGCGATTTAACAGGTAAATCCGTTTTCATAATGGAGTATCCCTCCGCTATCAAAGGGGCGGACCCCGAACCGCCCCTTTGTGGTGCCTACTGGTTAACACATATTTAATCTGAGAGAAACACGGATGAAACAAAGGATCCGTAAAATATAGATAAAACCAGGCCTGGTATCTGATCGCCATAGAAGTAACGGCAGGCAGAATTCGGGGACCGATGTGGCCTTCGGGGAGCCACATCGATTATATCAATCGCCGGCTAGTGTAAGCTTGCTGTAGCAATGCTACCGGTCGATTTAATATGCCTGCCCGCCCCAATCGGATGGAGGGATACCATGCAAAATATCAACGCAGGCGATACCGCCTTTATTCTCGTATCTGCCGCCCTGGTAATGTTCATGACACCGGGCCTTGCCCTATTCTACGGCGGTATGGTAAGAAGCAAAAACGTGCTCGGCACAATAATGCACAGCTTTATTATGCTTGGCATAATCACTGTTCTCTGGATGCTCTTCGGCTACAGCCTCGCTTTCGGTCCCGATAAGTTCGGCATCATCGGTGGCCTCAACTGGGTCGGCCTCAACGGGGTCGGCCTTGCTCCAAACCCGGATTACGCGCCGACCATACCCCATGAAGCATTCATGATTTTTCAGGCGATGTTTGCAATCATTACCCCAGCCCTTATTACCGGTGCTTTTGCAGAGCGCATGAAGTTCAAGTCATTTCTTGCCTTTATGATCGCATGGTTTGTCCTGGTGTATATACCGGTAGCGCATTGGGTATGGGGAGTCGGCGGTTGGATTAGAGAACTCGGTGCACTTGATTTCGCTGGCGGCATAGTAGTGCATGCGAGCTCGGGTGCGGCTGCACTCGCCGCAGCCATATTTATCGGCAGGCGTAAGGGTTTCGGCTCAGAACCGCTCATACCGCATAACTTACCCCTTACGATAATCGGCACCGGCATACTTTGGTTCGGTTGGTTTGGCTTTAATGCCGGAAGCGCCCTTTCATCCGGCGCGGTCGCAGCCAACGCGTTCGTCACAACGCATACCGCGGCCACTGCTGCAACGGTAAGCTGGGTCATTATAGAGTGGCTGAGGGGCGGGAAACCGACCATGCTTGGTGCTGCCACCGGCGCCATTGCAGGACTTGCAACCATCACACCGGCCGCTGGATTTGTGAGCCCATCAGCGGCACTTGTCATCGGGCTTATTGCGGGTGTAATCTGCTATTATGCGATATCTCTAAAGTTTAAGCTCGGCTATGACGATTCACTCGATGTTGTCGGCGTTCATGGTGTAGGTGGGGTACTGGGAACCCTCTCTGCTGGTGTATTCGCATCAGCAGCCATCAATAAGGTAGCTGGGAACGGCCTGATCTTTGGGAACCCATCCCTTCTAGCAACCCAAGCCATAGCCGTACTCGCAGTAGTTGGATATTCATTTATTTTAAGTATGGTAGTGCTTAAGGTAATTGATGTTCTGCTTGGGGTCAGGGTCAGTGAGGATGAAGAGCTCACCGGCCTCGATTTGACGCAGCATAGCGAGGTTGGCTATGACCTCTCAGGGCTCAGTGCAGGAGCGGGGGGATTTATTACCCCAGGCGCACTTTCTACCCACGTAGCACCAGAGGTGCCGGAAGTAGCGAAAGATATGACGTAAGGGGGATCCTATATTGAAAAAGATAGAGGCCATCATCAAACCATTTAAGCTCGATGAGGTGAAAAATGCCCTTAGCAAACTCGGCGTGCAGGGACTTACCGCCTACGAAGTTAAAGGGTTTGGGCGTCAGAAAGGGCACACCGAGATATATCGTGGGGCTGAGTACAGGGTTGATTTTGTGCCGAAAGTAAAGATTGAGGTTTTAGTCGATGAAGAGCTGTCATCAAGAGTAGTCGATGCCATTATGGAGGCGGCAAGGACAGGTAAAATCGGTGATGGCAAGATATTCGTCTACCCTGTCGAAGACGCCATACGAATCCGAACCGGTGAACGCGGCACAGATGCCATATAAAAGAGCAGATCAAGCCATACCAGCACGCCTCGCGAGCATATCGGAGAGGTATAAGGGTGGCCTGATCAACCTACGAAAAGAGCATGACGCAGCGCCGTCCGGCCTCGAGTTGGCGCAGAAGCGCTCTGACTTGATGGACGAGATTATAGCTGCCATATTTAAGGAGGCATTAAAAGGCCCTGGAGTGGCGGCATCCCCCGCGTTAAAAGGTATATCGGTTATCGCAGTTGGCGGTTATGGCCGCCGGGAGCTCTGTCCCTTCTCCGACATCGATGTGATGATCCTTCACCAGCTAAGGGATAGTGAATCGATAACCCGGATTGCCGAGAACCTCTTTTACCCTCTATGGGACCTCGGGCTGGTGGTCGGCCATGGCACGCGCACGGTTAAAGAGAGCTTACTGATGGCATCCACCAGCTTCGAATTCCAGACCTCCCTCCTTGAGGCCCGATCGGTAATCGGTGATCCGGCACTCTTTCAAAAATTACGTGAAGGCCTGGCAAAACAGCTTCGCTCGCGGAAGGGAAAGCGCTTCCTGCAAAACATCCTCAAAGAAAACGACCGGCGGCATAAACAGTACGGTCAGGCCGCGTATCTCCTTGAACCCGACCTAAAGGAAGGCGAAGGAGGATTGCGTGATATTCACGCAATCCTCTGGGCAGCAATAGGATTGTTGGGAGCGACATCCATGAGCGATATTGAGCGTGGCGGCTACTTGACCAGCTACGATGCAGAAGCGCTTAAGCAATCTCTCGAGTTCATGCTCCGCGTCAGAAACCACCTACACTACTTAGCGAACCGAAAAACCGACCGCCTCTTCTTCGAACACCAAGAGAAGATATCCAAGGCGCTCGGCTTTAACGACAGAGATGGAACCCGGGGCATCGAGAAGTTTATGAGATCCTTTTATACCCATGCAAGTGCAGTAGAGCGGGTATCAAGGAGCTTTTGGGAGCAGTTGAAGGATGAATTCTTATCACCTAAGAGCTTTAAAGATATAGCTACCATACATGCACCCGAAAGCGGCATTGCCGTGCATGGAAATAGGGCCTCACTCTCTTCACCCAGCGCCATCCCTGAGCACCCCGGTGTAGAGATACGGTTATTTAAGCTGGTCCTTAAGCAAAACCTCGCGATTGACTTTAAGAAGCTTGGCTTTATTAGGGAAGGCTTGAGGAGTAATGGTACCCCAGTACGCTGGACGCAAGAGATACGAGATGATTTTATCGATATCCTTAGCGCTGGCGAATCTGCCCTTCCCATACTGGAAACCATGGATCACCTGGGGCTTCTCACTCGCTATATACCGGAGTGGGAGCGCGTAAGTTGCCTCCCGCAACACGACTCGTACCATCTCTACACGGTCGATATGCACCTCTTTCTGACGGTCGTCGAGATACAGAAGATAGGTGCCGGCAGCTATGATACGAGCAACCCATTACTGCGGCAGATCTACGATGAGATCGGACGAAAGGACCTCCTTCTTATCGCGGGCCTCCTGCACGATATCGGTAAGGGCGCTGGCAAGGGTCACAGTAAACGTGGGGCGAAGATCACAAAGGAGATTTGCGCCAGGATGGGTTTGCCCGCGAGAGATACCAAAATAGTGAGCTTCCTGGTAGAAAATCACCTCTTGCTACCGGACACGGCGCAGCGTCGTGATTTAAATGATGAGAACGTTATAATCGATATCGCTGCCACCGTCGTCCGTGAGGATAGCCTTAAGATGCTGTACCTCTTGTCAATCGCCGATTCCCTTGCCACCGGACCTAAGGCATGGGATACATGGAAAGACAGCCTCCTGAGGGAACTCTTCTTAAAAGTCCTCCATGTCATCATAAGCGGCGAGTACACAAGCAAGAAGAGCATTGATAGGATGCGCAAGACAGCCGCCAAGGTGAAGACAGCCCTTGCTAGCCGATATGGTGAAGAGGAGACCGACCTTTTCTTAAAACAGATGCCGCACTCATATCTGCTCGCCCAGGCGAGTGACGATATCGTCGAGCATTTCGAGCAGATGAGGACTAGCGGTGACAGCATATCCATCATAGCCAAACAGAAGAACGGGGTATGCGAGCTGACGCTCGTTGCGCGGGATCGGCCGGGCCTGTTCTATAAGGTATCCGGAGCACTTGCGCTTCACGGGGTAAATATTTTGGGCGCCCAGATATACACCCGAAGCGACGGCATGGCACTCGACATATTCAAGGTTACGGGGTATTTTGAGCATGGCATAAGTGAGGATAAGCAGGACGACATCAGGCGCGATATAAAGCGTGCTTTGGAAGGGAAAATCTCTCTTGAGTACCGCATAGCGGAAAAGGCTAAGCGATACCTAACAAAAGGGATACTGAAGGGAACGCCTAACGTAGAGGTCGACAACGCCTCCTCTGATTTTTATACCATAATAGAGGTTCATGCTGAGGATAGAATAGGCCTCCTTTACTCCATCACCAGGGTCATGCACGATCTCAACCTCGATATCCACCTGGCAAAGGTCTCGACAAACGTCGATAAGGTAATCGACGTCTTCTATGTGTGGGATATTAACGGTCAGAAGCTATACGATGAAGAGCAGATCAACGACGTTAAACGGGCGATACTCATGACACTAAATTAGCCCATGATGACTGTACCTGGCAGCAAGAGGCCAATGAACTGTTACAAAACATGTAGTTGTCAATTCAGCAGTGCTAACACTTCAACGTGCCAAAGTGCTGCAGTTACGTGTAAGCACAAAGTGTAGGTATTTATCTATTAGTTCATAGTTAGTGGTTCATAGTTAGTGGTTCATAGGGTAGTGCCCATGTCTTTACACATTAACTGGTAAACTACAGCACCATTACAGATCACCCCATAAATGGGGCAACTACATTGGCACATTGGCATATCTAAGACAGTGCCCACATCTTCTACCCACATCAACTGGTAACTGCAGCACTGGGTAACTACTCCCACACCTCTTACCCACATTCCCTGGACCCTGGACCCCGGTCCCTGGACCCTCATCCCTGGTCACCTGGTTACCCGGTAACCTGGCCACCGATTCTCCGATTCACCGATTCACCCATTCACCGCTATTCCATGTCCGGCTGGTACTGTCCATGAAGAGCCGCGCCGTTGAGCCTCGCTCGGTGAAGGTATGCTTGCTGTGCTGCCTGTCGGTTCTCGGGTTGCCCTTTCCAAGCACGAAGCGCTGATGCTTGGAGGGCTCGCCCGTATGAAAAACTCAAATACCACGGAAGGTCGCGACCGGCTGCGTTTATTGCGTTTAGGCGAGCCGTAGCTTGCTGCTCGGTCTGACCGCCCGAGAGAAAAACAACACCCGGAAGTTCGGGGGGTAGAACCTCACGGAAGCATTCAAGCGTCTTCTGAGCTATCTCTGTATCATCGGCCTGGATCGTCGCTTCTGAACCACTCAAGACCATGTTCGTCTTTAGTAACATTTGCTCGAATGGCACCCCGTACAAAGACAGACGCGAAAAAACGGCGGTCAAAGTTCGTTTGGTCGCATCGTAACACTGCTGAATTGAGTGATCCCCATCCATTAAAACCTCGGGTTCAACGATCGGAACGAGGCCTTGCTCTATGCATAGAGCAGCGTAGTAAGCTTGTACATGTGCGTTTGCCTCAATGCAATAGTCTGTCGGTAGGCCCTCGTCTATTGAGTACACCGTCCTCCACTTGGCAAAACGAGCCCCAAGAGACCGGTATTCGATTAGCCGTTCCCTGAGACCATCGAGGCCCTCGGCGATCTTCTCCCTTTTGGAGCCCGCAAGGTCCTTAAGGCCTTTATCAACCTTGATTCCCGGAATTATACCTTTGCTAGCTAAGAGTTCCGGAAACGGTGTGCCATCACTCGACCGTTGATGAATCGTTTCATCAAACAGGATTACCCCGCTTATAAATTCTTCAGCGCCTTCGGTCGTAAAGAGTATATCGCGGTAAGATCGTCGATTTTCCTCAGTTGATGGAACACCGATTTGGTCAAACCTCTTCTTAATGGTGCCGGAGCTTTCATCGGCTGCGAGTATACCCTTATCCCTGACAAGTGTGAGCGCGGTTTCCTCAAGGGTATTGGCAGCCTGAGCTGGTTCGTTCTTCTCTGACATGGTCACCTCTCATTGGTCCGTCGCTGGCTATTCTGGCGTATCTAGATGTATTATACTAGCCCTGGTCACACTTGACGACTGGCTAGCAACGTTTATATACCCGTATAAGGAGTATGTCGCTACAGGTTCTGCTATGCAACACGTCAGTTATTCAGGTACAACTTCTATGATTCCCCATTTTCCCCTTTGCGTAAAACCGGGTTGTTGAATTCTCAGCTCACCCTTTAAGAATGACAGAACGAGGTACTTCCTATCCTCTTATTACATCTCCCTAACCCCACGCTCCCAACCGCATTCCTGGCCACCTGGTCGCTCGGTTATCCATTCACCGACTCACCCATTCACCGATTCACCGATACGGAGATTGAGAGCCTATCCTTGAGGCGAGTTACTTTCGTGCCGAGCTCGCCCGATAGCCTTTCCATTCGCTCGGCTATTTCAGTAAACTCGGGCTCGGATGCTAAATTAGTCTGGGCATACGACAGGTGGACCGGGTAGAGATCGATACTTTCCATGACCACCCCATTAAGGTTTAATACGAAGATAAACGATTGGTCGTTTCTATAGGTTGGATCGATCGCATAGTCATCAACAAAATCGCCAGTATCGTACAGTATTGGCTTGCCCTTATATATCTCGATGCCCTGAAAGTTATGGGCGCTGTGCCCGTGGAAGATATCGGCTCCAGCATCAATTAGCATGTGCGCTGCCTCACGAAACGCAAGCAGGGGGTGAAATCTCATATTTGGTCCCCAATGGGCCGATACGATCACTATATCGGCCGCACGCTTCGCCTCTACCACGGAGCTTAAAAGAGGACTGAAATAGTCCGAATTTGGAAGCACCGGGACGAAGTTCACACCTGGGGTGTCCTCTGTCGCTGCGAACCCGGGCTCGTTATCGGTGAAGGCGACCAGGCCGACTATAATATTATCAACCCGCCTAAATGCTGGGGATCGAGCCTCGGATATGTTCTCGCCGGCGCCCGCCCGGCAGATCCCAGCCTCGTCGATATATCGCAGCGTATCGATTAATCCCTCCTGCTGAAAATCCAGGGTATGGTTATTTGCAAGGCAAACGCAGGATATATTGGCCTCTCTTAGTGCCGCAATCGCCGAGTCTGGATCGGCCTTGAAGTAAAACGCCTTCATCGTCTCGGTCCATATCTCCTCATGGTAGGTGAGCGCACACTCGAGGTTGATGAGCGAGTAATCGGCCGATTTAATAATGTCAAGGGTAGTGCCCCATATGAAATCTGGGGGCACCTCCCAAAACACTTCATTGACACCCCGGCCCAACATTACATCACCGAGGAATATTACCCTTTTCTGGTCCGACCTCTTATCCAAGACTACTCCCACCTTACATAGGGTTTATTTTTACCCAAAATAAATAACCCCAGACCATCTCACCTGGGGTTATTTTATATTTAGTCTATTACTCACTAAAATCTTCTACTGGGGCGCTCATACCCGCCGCGGGCTCCACCCCTTCTCGGCCCTCTCTCTTCACGAGGCCTTGCTTCATTTACGACCAACTTTCTACCCTGCAGCTCTGCGCCATTAAGTTCCTCAATCGCCGCTGCCGCAGCCTCCGCGTCTTCCATCTCGACAAAGCCAAATCCCCTGCTCCTTCCCGTCTCCCGATCTGTAACGATATTAGCGGAGAGGACTGTTCCTTTTTCAGCGAACACCTCCCTCAGCTCATCCTCAGTTACCGTGTAGGGAAGATTACCTACATAGATTTTTGTGGCCATACGCCGCTCCTTTCCTGGGACTTTAAACCCAAAACCATTTTCGGCCACTCGAGAGAAGCTAGAGAGAGGAGTTCAAGATGGAAGTTACTTGATCCAACATTTAGAATTCTACGAGAAACCGGATATATCTTACCAGATACTTACCTTGACTGAAAACATCCTAAACAGCCCCAATTTGTAAGGATACGGGGTTCAAAAGAATGCGGGAGCTGGGGCCAGAATTCAGAATAGGAAGCTGATGCTCCTTGTATCTACCTCCTTAGCTCTGGTTTTTCTAGCTTTTAGTGCATGGTCGAGCGATATCGGGTGAGCCTGTTGCATTGTTACCGCCTCTCTTAAGATGGCTTAAAGTACCGGTGCCAGATTTGGGGGAAATTTTCTGTTCCCGATAGAAAAACGCAGGCACAACAGCCCTTAACCTTTTATTTGCCAAAAATGGATTTTAGTTATATCCTCTCAAGAGAGGACATAACTACCGGACGGCAAATACATTAGATACCATAGACCAGTAGGAGGCTCTCTTGATTAGAAAGTGCTTTTTGGTTATCACA
>DASQQM010000169.1:0-6188 GCA_035643475.1 Anaerolineae bacterium
GATGATGAGTGCATTAAATACTGATGATAGGACGAGGCAGCTACTAAATGAAATCGCCGACTATTACGGGTTGTTTAAGAAGGTTGAGCAAAAGGACGAGCTGGTAGTACCCGGATATACTGGAGGTCTTTCCATAGAGAATGCAAAAGTCGCTAAAGGGGAACGCTAATTGCTACCTCTAATCGGTTTATTGGTAGGAATAGGGATTGGCCTGGCGCTGAATATACCTATACCAGCGGCATATTCGAAGTACCTTGGGGTTGCCATACTGGCGGCGCTCGATAGCGCCATCGGAGGCCTACGTGCCAATCTTGAGATGAAATTTAATGAGAAGCTGTTTATCACCGGCTTTTTTAGCAACACGCTGATGGCGGCATTTATTGTCTTCATGGGCGACAGGCTTGGGATAGAAGTGCTCTACCTCGCCGCCGTCGTTGCTTTTGGCGTGCGTTTATTCCAAAATTTAGCGCTCGTAAGGAGACATTACTTCCAAAAGAGGCACTGGGAGTAGTGATTTGAAGCATTTTCAAAGTCTCATTACAACACTAAATACGAAGGCTAGAAGAACGCAAGTAGCTATCGCTACAATTTGTATACTAATTGGGGTCCTAATCGTAACCCAGTTGCGCGTTCAGCAGACAGCGTCGCAGGCACTTCAGGCTGCAACCGAATCCGACTTGAGTCAGATTGTAAGCAACTTAGATAACGAGATCAACGCGCTGAGGGCTGAGGCGGCAGATTTACGGCTTCAGCTTTTCAAGATAGAGAGGGTTAGTAACGATAGCTCAGAGATCATGAAGGAATCGGCTAAAAACCTGAATAAGCTGAAGATAATTGCAGGTCTGACAAAGGTGCGCGGGCAGGGAATTAGGGTAGTGATAACAGACGAAAACAAATCGCTCAACTTTTATGACCTCGTAGATACGGTAACCGAGCTGAGAAGCGGAGGGGCTGAAGCGATATCGATAAATGGTATTAGGGTGATCGCCAGAACCGGAATTACGCAGAATGAGAATGGCATTTCTGTTGGGCGGAAATCCATATCGCCCCCATATATAGTGCTTGCAATTGGGGACCCGGAGGTGTTGCACGAGGCGCTGGCTATTGCTGGTGGTATCAGGGACACGCTATACTCCTTACCGGGGGTATCTTTTTATATAACAAAGGAGAACGATATACGGATTAATGCAGCGGTTGATAACTTATAAGAATCAGCCCTAAAGGGCTGAGTTACAGTGGTCGATTATAGCTGGTAGTTGCTTATAACGTAGAAAATAAGAATTGATACAGGATTAGCATCGGTATGAAGCAGATAATTGAAAAACGCTGGATACGAACATCCATCTCTATAATTGCCGCAATAATATTCATCGTGGTGAGCCTTGGGGTTGCTGATGCGGCTATTTACGCGAACAAGGTCCATAAAGGGGTAGAAATAGGCGGTGTTCCCGTAGGTGGCAAGACCGGAAAAGAAGCTATCAGCGATATAGATAAGCTTGCATCTGTTCTTGAAAGTAAACCGATTAGTATCCGGTACTTAGACAAGACATGGACTGTTAGACCTAAGGATATAAATGCCCAGGTAAACCAGGATAAAACCCTAGAAAGGGCGTTTAGCTTAGGTCGAAGCGGAGATGCCAAGAGAATAATCAAAGAACGGCTCAACCTATGGATCAAAGAAAGAAATGTAAAACCGGTCTTCGATTATAACCCCGACAAACTCACTAAGTTTATAAATAAGATCGCTAAAGATGTTGATAAGCTACCTGAGGATGCCGGAATTAAAATTATCGGTGATCAAGTTACCATTACAAACAGTAAGAATGGGCAGAAGATCGACCAGAATATTTTGTCTTCGAAAATTCTAGATGCGCTGGTACTGAGAAGTCCAAGGCTGGTGCATCTGGTGGTTAATGTTGTAGAGCCGAATATTCATGAGAACGACCTGCCGGAGACCAAGGAAATAGTAGAACAGATGATCGGAGCTCCGGTTACCATTAAATACCACGACAAGAGCTGGTCCATTACCCAGCAACAATTAACAGATTGGGTTAGCTTCAATAAGATCCAAAGCAGGGATAGCTGGGGGTTAGATGTTAACCTCGACAAGGGTAAAGTGGCAAGCTACCTCAAGAAAATTACCGCCACGATCGTTTCTGAGCCGAAAGATGCGAAGTTCGATTTAAAAGGAGATGCGGTCGTTATTCTCCCGAGCGAAGCAGGGCTAAAGGTTGACATTGAAAAGGCGGTAGATGGTATTAATGATGCCAGTAAAACGCGCGAAGAGCGATACGTAATGCTCGAAACCGAGATCGTTAAGCCAAAACGAACTACCGAAGATGCGCAGCAAATGGGCATCAAGGAAAAGGTCTCCAGCTACACGACGTACTTTAGTGCACGTCAAGCACCCAGGGTCCACAATATTCAAACACTTGCACGTGCGCTCGATGGCACCATAGTAGCGCCCGGCGAGGTATTCTCATTTAATGGCCATGTAGGACCGAGAAGCGCCAGTAAGGGATACGAAGAAGCGATGGCAATTATCAATGGTGAGCTTATCCCGACACTTGGTGGTGGGATATGCCAGGTGGCGACGACCCTGTTTAACACCATATTCTTTGGTGGCTATGAGGTTGTAGAGCGTCATAACCATAGCCTGTTCATCAGCCACTACCCTACAGGTAGAGACGCAACGGTCTCTTACGGAGGGCCGGATTTAAAATTTAAAAACGATAGCCAGGCACATATCCTCATAAAAACCTGGACGACACCGAGTTCTATAACGATCAACTTTTACAGCACAAATCAGGGAATAAAGGTAGATTACTCAACCTCAAGACCGAGTAACTTCACGAGTTATCCAACAAAATATATAAAGGACCCATCACTTCCTAAGGGCGTTAGCAAGGTAAGGGATAAAGGCATTGCAGGCCGAGATATCACTGCTTATCGAACCGTTTTTAAGAATGGCACGGTTGTAAAGAAGGATAAGTTCTTCAGCAGGTATAAGCCAGGAACACAGGTTATCTTGGTTGGAACAAAGCAGTAAGTGAGGAGCGCATTATGATCTGGAATAGGGAACGCGAGGCAATGCCCCGTGAGCAATTAAAAAAAGTACAGCTTGAAGGGCTGCGCAATACGATAAAGCGGGTTTATGAGCGAGTGCCGATGTACAAGAAGCGGCTTGACGAGGCGGGTATAAGCCCGGACTCAATAAAATCACTTGATGACCTCGAGAGACTTCCCTTCACCCTGAAGACCGATTTAAGGGATAATTACCCCTTTGGTATGTTCGCAGTGCCGATGAAGGAGATAGTGAGGCTTCATGCCTCATCGGGAACGACTGGTAAATCTACTGTTGTTGGATATACGGCCAATGATATAGCCACCTGGGCTGAGCTGATGGCAAGAACGCTTACCTCCGCTGGGGCGACATCGGATGATGTCGTTCATAACGCTTATGGCTATGGCCTCTTTACCGGTGGACTTGGGATTCATTACGGTGCGGAGAGGGTTGGTGCATCGGTTATCCCCATATCCGGTGGAAACACAAAACGACAGATAACCATCATGGAAGACTTCGGCAGCACTATCCTTGCCTGCACACCATCGTATGCGATGTTCCTTGCTGAGGTGGCTGAAGAGATGGGGCTTAAAGATAAGCTTATGTTGAAAGCCGGTATCTTTGGGGCTGAACCCTGGTCTAATAGCATGAGAGAAGACCTTGAGAAGCGGCTAGGTATCCTTGCAATAGATATTTATGGGCTGAGTGAGATAATTGGCCCGGGTGTAGCGTACGAGTGCCCAGAGAAACATGGATTACACATAGCTGAAGACCATTTCATTGTTGAGATTATAGACCCGGATACTGGGGAGAGAGTACCCCCAGGCGAGAAGGGTGAGCTGGTATTTACGACCATAACCAAGGAAGCGATACCAGTAATCAGATACCGGACGAGGGATATATCCGCTGTAAACTTTGAGCCCTGTTCCTGTGGTAGAACACTTGCTAGGATGGATAGGGTAACGGGTAGAACCGATGATATGCTCATAATTAGGGGCGTTAACGTATTCCCATCGCAGATTGAGAGCGTACTTATGGAAATCGACGGAGTCGAGCCTCACTACATGATCATTGTCGACAGGGTTGGCCAGCTGGACATAATGCAGGTTCAGGTTGAGGTGAATGAGCGGTTTTTCTCGGATGAGGTTAGGCATCTTGAGGAATTCGAGAAAAAGGTAAAGAGGGAGATAGAGAGCTTATTAAATATATCCGTCGATGTTATGCTCGTTGAACCAAAAACAATCCAGCGCAGCGAGGGAAAAGCAAAAAGAGTAATCGATAATAGAAAGATATAATACGATTAGTACATAGGCAGGAGGTATGCGCTATGAGAGCAATCCAGGTTTCAGTCTTTCTGGAAAATAAGCGGGGGCGGCTTGCTGAAGTAACTAAGATTTTAGGTGAAAATAGTATTAACATAAGGACTTTTTTCATAGCCGATACTTCCGATTTCGGAATTCTGCGCATGATTGTTAATGACACAAAAAAGGCGATGGACATTTTAAAGTCAAATGATTTCACTGTTCGCGAGAACGAAGTAATTGCAGTTGAAGTATCCGATAAACCCGGTGGCCTCGCGAACATTCTTAACATCCTCAACAGCAATGACCTGAATATAGAATACCTTTACTGCTTTGCCGATACGAACCGTCACAAGGCTATCGATGTGATGCGGGTAGAGGATATTGAGAGAGCCATCGATGTATTGCAGAATGCACAGGTTAAGCTTTTAGATGAGATTGCGCTCAGCAACCTCTAACATACACTTAAGCCCTAATGGGTATCAGAAGGATAATCATCAGCCAGGAAGCTGCTCAGGCCGGTGATATCAAATATTTTTCTAATCGTCCGGCTGGCATTGATCACCTTAACCGTTTCAAGCTGGCTTGCCATTCTCGTTATGAGTTGCAGAAAAGTGCTATCTACGTATTGCACCCAATCGCAATCGATAACAGCTCCCTTAATTTCAGGCGTCAGATGGCTCCAGATGAGCTCTTGCAGATTAGAGACGGTGTACATGTCTAGATCGCCCAGGAGACTGATAAGCAGCTCGGACTCGAGTTTGATTATCTGGCAACTAAAGTTCTCAGATGTTCTCATTACGCTCTCCTAGCTACTTAAATAAAGGAACAACACGCTATACACCCAGCTAGAGGTGTAAATTATTTTTACCCACATGTGTAATCACTAAACCAAATGTTCAAATAATAATAAAGTTGTTTATATGTAAATCATCTATTGCAGTGTTTTCAACGATTAGCCGGGTTATCGGATAGGGGTTTCTTGTATAAGCCCAAATATCTGTTGTATATATAAGTATTAAGGAATTTTTTCATGAGGGTTAAACCCACGATGTGTCCAGGGCTTTGGTTACTTAAGCGATTGGAGGGTCCATGTCTTACAGGGTTGGTGACACAGAGATCATCATAGAGCAAGGCGACATCACTGAGATTGATGTCGAAGCGGTGGTGAATGCCGCGAACAATCTTTTATATATGGGCGCCGGGGTCGCGGGGGCCATAAAGAGAAAAGGTGGGCAGGAGATCGAAGAAGAAGCGATACGGAAGGGGCCGATACCTGTTGGTTCTGCGGTAACGACCCGGGCTGGGAAATTGAGAGCAAAGCATGTCATTCACGCCGCCATTATGGGGATGGACCTGGTTACCGATGCTGAAAAGATAAAGGACGCTACCCTATCTGCCCTTAGAGTTGCTGAAGAGATGCAGGTAAAAAGCATAGCATTTCCTGCTCTTGGAACCGGGGTGGGGGGTTTCCCAATAAGTGAAGCGGCAAGGATTATGTTCAGTGCAGTAAAGGACCACATCAGTAGCACGAGGAGTACCATCGAAAAAATCATATTCGTCCCATTCGGGTACGAGGCCTACAGTGAGTTTCTCAGGCGTGCAGAAGTTGACTTTAAGAGCTAACTTCCTATCCACGAAGTACGTTAATAATCGGCAATTAGGGTAAGTACTGAATAAGGCGACAATCGTTTTCCCTTGATTTAATAGCCAAAACATTGCAAGGTATCACAAGGCATGGTAGTGCTGGGCATGCGGCATTCAAGCTAATGTCGAGCTTGTTAAAGGGAGAGGTCAATTTAGTGGATAGATTATTTCATATA
>DASQQM010000170.1:0-3619 GCA_035643475.1 Anaerolineae bacterium
TGAACGGAAGCCTCCTCCTCCTTCTCTTTAGCCTGATAATTTACGTAGCCGGGACACTAGGGATGGGACTTGTCATTTCGGCGGCCACCGATTCACAGCAAGTGGCGAGCTTTGGTTCGTTTATGGCCACGTTCCTCCCAGCATTCTTGCTCTCGGGATTCGTGTTTCCCATAAAAAGCATGCCACTGGTGCTGCAATATATAACATATTTGGTACCCGCCCGGTACTTCCTCGTGGTTGTAAGAGGTATCTTCCTAAAAGGCATCGGGATGAGCGTACTCTGGCCAAATCTCATGGCGCTTGCTCTATTTGCATCGTTGATGATTATTATTGCTTCGGTTCGCCTAAGGAGGGCGTTTGCATGAACCGCGTGTTGATGCTTGCCAAGAAGGAGATAATCCAGCTCCTCAGGGACAGGAGGCTGCTTCCGCTCGTTTTTATAGCGCCTCTTGTGCAACTGATCCTTTTTGGTTACGTCGTTCAGACTGAGGTCAAACATATCGGCGTCGTCCTTGTCGATGCCGACCGCACCGCTGAGAGCAGGCTTATTACAGAGAAGTTTACGAATGCCGGGTACTTCGAGATCGTGCGGCGTGTAAACAGCGAATCGGAGATACCTGAGCTTATCCGGGCGGATAAGGCAACGCTCGGCGTGATAGTACCGAAGGGCTACCAGAGCGATATAAAATCCGGGCGAGTGGCCGAGGTAATGCTCGTCCTTGATGGCTCCGACGCGAACGCTGGTGTGCAGGCTCAGCAGTACGCAACGGGGATAATCGCAGCACGATCGCAGGAGCTGATGGGGCGCAGGCTGGAGGCGATGAGGGCGATCGTCCCCAAGGTATCATCGGTTGAGCCAAGGGTCAGGGTTTGGTATAACCCCGACCTAAAGAGCGTAAATTACATGGTCCCGGGGTTGATAGGCATGATTATCACGATGATTACCACAATCATCACGTCAGTGGCGATAGTGAAGGAGCGGGAGCGCGGTACGCTCGAGCAGCTCATAGTTACGCCCATAAAGCGCTGGGAACTCATAATGGGGAAAGTGTTACCGTTCGTTGTGATCACGTTCATCGAGATCGGCCTCGTGATCGGGGTTGGGGTATGGTGGTTCGGGGTTCCCTTCAGGGGAAATATCTTCCTGTTGCTGGCCCTCTGCGTCGCCTTTTTGTTCACCACGGTGGGTCAGGGGCTCTTCGTATCGACGATATCGCGGACGCAGCACCAGGCGCAGATGACGGCATGGTTTTTAATGATGCCGTCGATGATGCTCTCAGGGTTCATCTTCCCGATAGCCAACATGCCGAAGGTAATCCAGCTTTTCACGTACGTTATCCCGCTCAGGTATTTCCTGGTAATAGTGCGGGGGATATTCCTTAAGGGTGTGGGGATGGCGGCGCTCTGGGACCAGGTGCTAATACTTTCGCTCCTGGGGATTTTCATCTTCGGGGTAAGCGCACTGCGGTTCCAGAAAAGGTTTGCGGATTAGTTGGCAGGTAATCTGGTTCTGCGGTATTGCAGTGTTGCAGTGCTGCGGAGTGTGGGAATGAGACGCGGGTACTGTCTTAAAGTGCCAATGTGCCAATGTTGATGAGGGATAGAGATGTGGGAATAGTTATCCAGTGTTGCAGTGCTGCAGGATGTAAGAAGGAAATGTGGCAATGGAGCCAATGGGCAATAATAGATATGTAGTTACCCGATTCATCGGGCGTAACACTCCCTCTTCCTTGACGGGAGGGGCTAGGGGAGGGTGAATACCCTCATCCTAGCTGACGGCTGATTGCTGACAGCTGATAGCTTTATTGTTATATACCTCACAATGGAACAGGTGAGAAAGTTTGAGAAGTGCAAACAACGGTTATGAAAAATCGATAATGGTTGAAGGGCTTACGAGAAGGTTTGGCGCATTTACCGCGGTAAACGACGTCTCCTTTGACGTACGGCGGGGCGAGATATTCGGTTTTTTAGGGCCAAATGGTTCTGGTAAATCAACCACCATTCGCATGCTCTGTGGGATTCTTGAGCCGAGCGGGGGCCGTGCAAGCGTGTTGGGGTTCGATGTCGCCACCCAGGCAGAGGAGATCAAGCGCCGTATCGGCTATATGTCGCAGAAGTTTAGCCTCTACGATGACCTTACGGTCGTTGAAAACCTCGATTTCTACGGCGGTATTTATGGCCTTAAGAATGCACGGCTCGCCGAGCGCAAAGATTTCGTTCTTGAGATGGCCGGGCTGAAGGGAAGGGAGAATGAGCTTGCCGCAAACCTCTCCACCGGCTGGAAGCAAAGGTTGGCCCTGGGTTGTGCGATCATCCACGAGCCGGAGATGGTCTTTCTCGATGAGCCGACGGGCGGCGTTGATCCTATCTCTCGCCGGAATTTCTGGGAGATGCTCTACCACATGGCGGAGGCTGGCATAACTCTCTTCGTAACGACGCACTATATGGATGAGGCGGAGCATTGCCATCGAATCGGCTTTATCTTCCAGGGTGACATGATCGCATTGGGTACGCCGGATCAATTAAAGAAGGAGCACATGAAGGGCACAATTATCGAAATAAGTATCGATGCGTCTCAAGAAGCACTTCGAGCTATCACTATGGTGCCCGGGATTAGCGAGGCGTACTTTTATGGTGCCACCATACACGCCAAGGTTGATTCGGTCACAGATGCAGAGAAAGTAGAAGAGCATCTGCGTGACAATGGTTTTAAGGACTTCTCAATCCAGGAAGTTGAGCCGAGCCTGGAGGATGTATTCGTCGGCCTCATCGAACGCAAACGATAGCCATAATCTATAGCTAATGCTAGTTTCTCTGCCCCTAGTTCGAATACTGTCCTATCTGGGGGTCAATTAGAATTGAGTTAACGTCCGACTCCCGTTGAGGCTAGTTTGAAAGAAAATCGTGGTATAAAACATCTATCTGGCCTGGTCACTTGCAATGGTCTTGATCTTTTTTGGTGCAACCTGGCCAAGTGCTAATACCCCTATCATCTATATAATTATCAGTGGTTTCGTAGTTGGATTATTGGGTGGCTTGATTCTTGGAGCTATTACAGGCTTATGGCTGATCCGGTTTGAAAAGAAACAATAGACAAAATTACCTATGACGCGTTAATTCCTGTGAGCTCCTCGCTCACTCTCCACAATCGTGCTGCAAGGTCCTCATCGTAACTTGCAGGTGAAGATTTTACGGCCCTTTTGTTAACGAAGTATTTTCCACTTACTCCTGCAATCTCTGGTGAGGTTGCTAGATATAAGACCGTCTCGGCACATTGTTCGGGGGTCTTCACGAATGGCTTGAATAATCTGTATAAAGCTTTAAGAAAAGACGGGTAGTCTTTATTTACCAACATGAAGAATTCAGAAACGGCATAACTATTGGCTATCAATCCTCTTAAAAGCTCGAATATTGTCCGACCTGGGAATTAGATGCGGATGCGAAGGACGGCTTCGCGCAGCCATCCTTCCATCAAGACAATTCTTAGTCTTTCTGCTTATACCGGGACCTAGAATGGAACTACAACTGCTTGGGCTTTGCTGGTGGCCAAGACAACTTTATTGTGAGTGTTTACAACGGCAAGCCGGCCTCTAGGTGTGCCAAGGCGGCGTCTATTAGT